>DATAZJ010000081.1:0-8204 GCA_036272115.1 Rhodopila sp.
AGGCGTTGGTCACCGCGTTGGTCAACAGCAACACCTGGATCTGGGCCTCCGAAAAACTACCGCCATGCACCCTTTGGAACAGACCAACCAGACTATTGATCAGCACCGGAGACGTCGCCATGGCCCCGGCGATATTCGGGACCATGCCGAATGCCGCCTGCAACGCCTCCAGCGCCGGCCTCGATTGTTCTGGGGCCGACGCGATTGTGTGAACCGGAAAATCCTGCATCATCTTTGCCTTTGCAATACTGGGAAATCGAACGATCGAACACAGAACACTCGCTTGTTCGTGGACCACAGATGGCCGAATGCCGGCATGCATTCAATTACGTCGCGGATAATCAAACCTGGAATTCGGCTTGAATGCTGGAACATCAAAGGTAGCGCCCGCTGCGCAATCGGCCTAAGTCCCGCCAATGTCATTCCCCCCTGTCCATCCGGTGCTCGACGCGGCACTCCTCGCGCGCGGCTATCTCGAACCCACCGAAGTCCAATCGGCCGTGCTGCAACCCGACGCGGCCGGCCGAGACCTGCTGGTATCCGCCCGCACCGGGTCTGGCAAAACCGTCGCCTTCGGTCTGGCCGCCGCGTCGACCCTGATCGCGGACGGCGACATGCCGGCCCCCGGCGCACCCATCGCCCTGGTCATCGCCCCCACCCGTGAACTGGCGCTGCAGGTGCAGACCGAACTCGCCTGGCTCTATGCCCGGGCCCGCATCGCGTCCTGCGTCGGCGGCATGGACATCAGGCGAGAAGCGCGGGCGCTGCACGCCGGTTGCCACATCGTCGTCGGCACTCCCGGCCGCCTGGGCGACCATCTGCGCCGAGGCAACCTGAACTTGGCCGCCCTGAAGGTCGTCGTGCTAGACGAGGCCGACGAAATGCTCGACCTCGGCTTCCAGGAAGAATTGGAGTTCATCCTTCAGGCAGCGCCCGCCGACCGCCGCACGATGCTGTTCTCCGCGACCATTCCCCACGACATCGCCAAACTCGCTCGGAAATACCAGCGCGACGCCCTGCGCATCGACACCATCGACCGCACCCAGCCGCACGACGACATCGAATACCGTGCCATCACCGTCGCCGGCCACGAAACGGAGGCGGCGCTGGTCAACATCCTGCGCTGGTATGAAGCCCCCGGCGCGCTGGTGTTCTGCGCCACCCGTGACACCACCCGCCGCCTGCACCAGGCTTTGGCGGAACGAGGCTTCGCGGCGGTGATGCTGTCCGGCGAGTTGAGCCAGCACGAACGGACGACGGCGCTCGACGCATTGCGCTCAGGCCGAGCACGGGTAGGTGTCTGCACTGATGTAGCGGCGCGCGGCCTCGATCTGCCGGCGTTGGACCTGGTGGTGCATGCCGATCTGCCCACCAATCCGGAGACTCTGCTGCATCGCAGTGGGCGCACCGGGCGGGCGGGCCGGAAGGGCGTGTCCGTACTGATCATCCCCTATTCGAAACGACACCGAGCCGAACGGGTGACCAACGCTGCTCGGGTGCGCGTGGCGTGGGACAACGCCCCCGATGCCGACGCCATTCGTGTCCGCGACCGGGAACGGCTGCTGGTCGATCCGATGCTGGAGACGCCGGACGGTTCGGAGCGGGCGGATGCCGAGGCGCTGCTGGCCACGCTCGAACCGGTGGCGGTCGCCGCGGCGCTGTTGCGGCTGTATCGGCGGCAACTGCCTCCGCCGGAGACGATCAGTCCGGGGCCCGTACGAGATGTGGTCAGGACACCGGCGCCGCGGGCGCCGGCGGGTGGTTTCGTGCAGTTCCGCATCTCGGTCGGGCGCAACAACCGGGCGGACCCAAAATGGATCCTGCCGCTGCTGTGCCGACTGGGCAGCGTCACCAAACGCGACATCGGCGCCATCCGGGTGTTCGACACCGACACGCGGTTCGAGGTCAGCCGCGAAACCAGCGCCGCGTTTGCCGCGGCCACCGCCAACCTGCCGTCGAATGAGCCGCGGATCACCCAGGCCGGCGACGGCCCGATGCCAGTTCGACCACCGTTCCGCGGCAAGCCCTCCGGCCCTCGGCCGCATCAAAGCCGGCGGGCTTGAGCGTGAAGCAGATACGCCTCCGGATCGAGCCCGTGCAATTTCGCCGTTTATGCCGCCCGCCGAACTATGCCGAGCAGTCGCTTGACCGTTGTGGCTCCGCGCCACTCGGTATAGTTTAGTCGCTGAGAGCGCCTCGAGGAAGGCAAGTAACCGGTCGTTGGGACGGAATCGGGTTCACTCCACTTGGTTGAACCATTCTCACAGTGGCCGGTTCGCCTCCACGCCAGACCTGCATGCCGACGCCACCCGAAGGTCGCCCTAAACCGTCTTGAGTCACTCGCGCTCAGGGACGGTCCCGGTCTCAACCCCGGTTGGTTCCCGTTACGCGCGGTGCTGGCAGCGGGAGGAATGGGCCGCGCCGAATAGGGACCTGAGAGTATGGTCCGTCTGCTTGGGAGGCGCGGCACCGCTGGGCTGAGCCGCAACGATGGGCGCGAAGTGGCCAGGCGCGATCGTGAACGGTGAACGGCAACTTTTCGTGGGAGAGGACGCTCACACCGGACGCGCCGAACGATCGACATTGATCGGAAGCGGAATCCAGAACCATCCGCGACCCCGCTCCACCCTAACGCCCCCTATCCCGGCTAGTCCCCGGCGCCACCGGCTGCTCCGGCCCCTGCCCCGCCTCAGCCTCCGGCTTGGCCACGCTGACCTTGCTCCCGTCGGACAGCCTCGACGCGCCCTCGGTGACCACCGCCTCGCCCCCCTTCAGCCCGGCGGAGACGATCGACCCCTGCTCATCCTCATACCCCACGTTGATCTCCCGCCGCCGCGCGACGCCGCCATTGATGACGAACACATACGGCCCCCGAGGCCCACGCTGGATCGCCGCCGGCGGCACCACCACGGCCCCCTTGGCGGTGTCGGTGCGCAAGCGGACGCTGACGAAACCGCCCGGCCACAGCCGGTGATGGGCGTTTGGGAACACGGCCTTCAGCTTGATCGTGCCGGTGGTGGAATCGACCTGGTTGTCCAGCACCGTCAGCGTGCCGGTATCCAACAGCCCCGCCGCCCCTCCGCTCGCGTCCTGCGCCAGCACCTGCGGGTTTCCGTCTGCCATCGCCTTCGCCACCGCCGGCAACGCCTGCTGCGGCAGGGTAAACAGCACCGAGATCGGCTCCAACTGCGTGATGACCACGATGCCGGTGGTATCCACCGCATGGACGATGTTCCCCGGATCGACCTGCCTGATCCCAGTGCGGCCATCGATCGGAGAAACGATGGTGGTGTAGCTCCGTTGCGTGCGCGCGGTATCGATCTGCGCCTGGTCCTGCTGCATCAGCGCCTCGAATTGCGCGACCTGCGCTTTGGCAGTGTCAGCCTGCTGCACCGAGGTATAATTATTCGCCACCAGCTTCTGGTAGCGCGCCAGGTCGACGCGGGCGTTGGCCAATTGCGCTTGGTCCTGCGCCTTTTTTGCTACGGCACTGTCCAGGGCGGCCTGAAACGTGCGCGGGTCGATCTGCGCCAACAAGTCGCCCTTGTGGACGTCCTGGCCTTCCTTGAAGTTGACCGTCAGCAGCGGGCCGTCGACCATCGCCTTCATCGTGACGGTGTAGAACGCCTGCACTGTGCCCAGCCCATCCTGGTAGAGCGGCACGTCCTTAATCGCCGCGACGGCGGTCAGCACCGGGATGGGTTGTCCAGCCTGGGCGTCGTGCTTGTTGGCCGAGGGAGCCGCGGCTGGGAAGAACCAGATCGCATAGGCGATTGCTACGACAACCACCAGGCACAATCCGACCATGCTCCAGCGCCGCAACCTTGGCCGCGTCTGGGTCTGGGCGGGCTCGCGGGTCAGCGCGTCCATGCCGCGTTTACTCGCTTCCTCTGCGCACATCGCGCGTCATCGAACAGTGTCTCCGACCGGCAGCGCCACGCCGCCGCGAACCATACCGGGTGTCAGCCCGGGAAACTGGTCGGTCACCGGACGATCCGGCTCCACCCAGCCTCCGCCGAGTGCTTTGTATAGGTTCAGCAGCGCCTGCGCACGCGCCAAACGAACCTGGACCAGCGTATCCTCCGCACTAAAAAGAGTCGTCTCCGCCGTCAGCACGGTAGTGATATCGACCGTGCCCGCCTCCATCTGCGCCCGAGCGATTGTCGCGGCCCGCCGAGCAGTTTCGACGGCAAGGGTTTGCAGCCGTCGTTGTTCGGTGGCGTAGCGCCAGGCGGTCAATGCGGTGTCGACATCGGTGAACGCCTGCACAACCGCCTTGCGGTAGTCAGCCAGCAGTTCATCGTAGCGTCCCTTCGCCAGTTCGAGTTGCCCGCGCAGCGTGCCGCCGTCGAAGATCGGCAGCGTCAGGCCCTCGGCCGCCGAGGCAAGCGCCCCACCCGGCGTAATCAGCCGGTTCAGCGCCGGCGCCTGATAGCCCGCGCTTGCGGTCAGTTGGATGCTTGGAAAGAATGCCGCCCGAGCGACGGTGATGGTGAAATGCTGGGCCGCGAGCTGCGCCTCGGCCGCGGCGATGTCCGGCCGCCGCGCCAGCAGTTCCGACGGCAGGCCGGACGCCACCGGCGGCAACACCAGCGCGGTCAGGGTGCCAGGATCGACAGAAATCCGTTCTGGCGACTGGCCGGTCAGGATGCCGAGGACGATAATTTGCTGCTGCAACTGGCTGACGAAGTTCGGGATGGTCGCGCGCACGCCGGCGACCAGCGTTTCCTGCTGGGCGATGTCCAACTGACTGGCGGTGCCGGCGTCGAAGCGGCCGCGGATCACTGCCAGCGTGTGTTCCGAGTCCGTCAGGTTGCGCCGCGCCACCGCCAGCCGGTCAGCCAGCGACAAAGCGGTAAACCACGTGTTGGCCACGTTGGTCACGATCGTCAGCGCGACCGTCTGCTGATCGAACCGGCTGAACATCGCCGACGCCACCGCCGATTGGCGGGCTGCTCGGTTGCGCCCCCAGAAATCCAGCTCATAGCTGGCGCTTAGGCCGGTGCTGTAGCTGCGAAAGTCGAAACTGGCATTGGGCCCGGCGCGTCCGCCGCCACCCACCGGCGTGCCGCCGGTATTGATGCCCTCATGCTGCCACGACGCCCCCTCGTTGCCGCCGATCTGCGGCAGCAGCGGTGCGCCGGCGATGCGAACCTGTGCGTCCGCCTGCCGAACTCGGGCGACCGCCGCGGCAATATCGAAATTGCGGGTGCGAGCGGTTTCGATCAGTCCATCCAATTCCGGCGACTGGAATCCATGCCACCAGTCGGCGGATGGCCACGGTGTCGCCGCGGTCGCCGGCGTCGCGCGGTAGGCCTCAGGCACATCCAGCGTGGGACGCTGATATTCGTGCCCGATATCGCAGCCCGCCAGCACCGCGACGGCAGCGAGCAGCGGAAACCGTGATCGGCGTCTCAGCAACCAGACATCCCCTGTCGCTTTCGTTCGGAACCGGATCGGCCGCTTGCTCCGGTTGGCTTCTGTAACGGCACTGCGCCCGTCCGCCCAGCCCCGGTGCCACTAGCCAGGGTGGCACCGGCCCCGACTCGCCGGCACGCCCGACCGCCGGGACCATCAGGCCGTGCAATATTTCCTACTCGCGGGTATTTTCGCCCTGAAGACGGCCTTGCACCAAGTCCCGGTATATGCAAAACGCCCCCGCATACTGGAATCAATTCCAACGGGGAGAGGTCCGGGGGTGACAGACACCATCCTGGAGACGGAAGGCCTGACGCGTGAATTCAGCGGGTTCGTTGCCGTTGATGGTGTCTCCTTGCGCGTTGAAACGGGCACGATCCACGCGCTGATCGGGCCCAACGGCGCTGGCAAGACGACGTGCTTCAACCTGCTGACCTCCTTCCTGCCGCCGACGCGCGGCACGATCAAATTCAAGGGCCGCGACATCACTGGGATGAAGCCGGCCATGGTCGCCCGTCTCGGTCTGGTCCGCAGCTTCCAGATTTCCGCGGTGTTCCCGCATCTGACCGCGCTGCAGAACGTCCGCCTTGCGTTGCAGCGGGCGCGCGGCGCCAGCTTCGACTTTTGGCGCTCCGAACGCTCGCTGACGGTCTATGACGACCGCGCCCGCGAACTGCTGTTCGATGTCGGCCTGTCCGGCCTCGCCGACACCGTGGTCGCCGATTTATCCTACGGCTTGAAGCGCGCGTTGGAAATTGCCACCACCCTCGCACTCGAACCCGAGATGATGCTGCTGGACGAACCCACGGCCGGAATGGCGCATGGCGATGTCGACCGCATCGTCGATCTGATCAAACGCATCCGCAAAGGCCGCACCATCCTGATGGTGGAACACAATCTTTCGGTTGTAGAAGGGCTTTGCGATACAATCACTGTGCTGACGCGTGGGAAGGTCCTGGCTGAGGGCCCGTACGACACGGTGTCGAAAAACCCCGAAGTGATCGCCGCCTATCTGGGAACCGTCGATGCTTGAACTCCCCCATGCTTGAAATCTCCGGGCTTAATGCGTGGTACGGCGAAAGCCATATTCTCCACGGCGTCGATCTCGAGGTTCGCGAAGGTGAGGTGGTCACACTTCTTGGCCGCAATGGTGCCGGCAAGACCACCACGATGAAGTCCATCATGGGCCTGGTGCCGCGCCGTGAAGGCAGCGTGAAATTCCGCAATGCCGAGACGATCCGGCTGATGTCAAACCAGATCGCCCATGCCGGCATTGCCATCTGCCCGGAGGAACGCGGCATCTTCGGTACGCTGTCGGTTACCGAAAACTTGAAACTGCCGCCGGTTGTCGCCCCCGGGGGCCTGTCGGTGGATGAGATCTACACTTTGTTTCCCAACCTGAAGGAACGCGCCAAGACCGCCCATGGCACCAAACTGTCGGGCGGCGAGCAGCAAATGCTGGCGATCGGCCGCATCCTGCGCACTGGTGCGAAGATGCTGCTGCTGGACGAGCCGACCGAGGGCCTCGCCCCCGTGATCGTGCAGCAGATCGGCCGCACCATCCGGGAAATCAAGAACCGCGGCTTCACCGTACTGCTGGTGGAACAGAATTTCCGTTTCGCCGCGACCGTCGCGGACCGTCATTACGTCATGGAACACGGCAAGATCGTCGATATGATCCCGAACCAGCTACTCGAGTCCAGCATGGACAAGCTGCACGAATATCTGGGGGTCTGAGACCAGGAAAGTGTCTTGCCTGACCTGGTGCCGCGGTTGGGCGCACGTGCATGGCGGCAATCGGACTGCACGGCGGCGCCGGCCCGCCCACCAACCTGTCCGGCAAAGGGAGACCGGGGCGCCCTGTAACAGGCCCCGAAGGGAGCTGGCGTGATGAACTTCACACGTAGAACCGTTACGTTGGGCGGGCTTGCAACGGTCGCCGCGGCGGCCGTGCCGCTGCGTGCAAGCCGGGCACAAACGGAACCGACGATCAAGATCGGTGTCCTGACCGATATGTCGGGCCCCTACCGGGATCTTGCTGGCCCGGGCGCGGAGGTCGCCGCGCGTCAGGCCGTGCAGGAGTTCGCCGCCAAGGGCTTCAAGGTCGACGTGGTCATCGCCGATCACCTGAACAAGCCTGATGTCGGCACCACGATCGCGCGCCAGTGGTTCGACCGGGACGGCGTGGATGTGATCGTCGAGGTCGCCAACTCCGGCGTTTCGCTGGCGGTGTCCGCGGTGGCCAAGGAAAAGAACAAGATCTTCCTGGGCTCTGGCGCGGCGACGTCCGACCTGACCGGGAAGTTGTGCAACGCCAACACCGTCCACTGGGTGTACGACACCTACATGCTGGCGAAGTCCACCGGCGGGGCGATGGTGAAGGCCGGCGGCGATTCCTGGTACTTCATCACCGCTGACTACGCCTTCGGTCACGCACTGCAGCGCGACACCAGCGATTTCATCACCGGCGCCGGCGGCAAGGTGCTGGGCAGCATCGCCTATCCGTTCCCGGGAACCAGTGATTTTTCGTCCTATCTGATCCAGGCGCAGGCCAGCGGCGCGAAAGTGCTGGGCATCGCCAATGCCGGCGCCGACACCATCAACACGATCAAGCAGGCAAAGGAATTCGGCATCAAGATGCGGCTGGCCGGGCTGCTGCTGTTCATCAGCGATGTCCATTCGCTTGGCCTGGAGACGGCGCAGGGCATCGCGCTGACCGATGCGTTCTACTGGGACATGAACAAGGGGACGCGGATTTTCTCGGACAAGTTCACGGCGAAGATGCC
>DATAZJ010000082.1:0-1535 GCA_036272115.1 Rhodopila sp.
TTGATGCCCAGCAGGAACGTGCCCTTGGCCGCCCAGTCGCGGGACGATCCGGTGCCGTATTCCTTGCCGCCGAAGATGACCAGCGGCACGCCTTCCTTCTTGTAGAGCATGGCCGCGTCGTAGATCGGCATCTCCTTGCCGTCCGGCAGGTGCCTGGTCATGCCGCCTTCGACGTTCTTCAGCATCTCATTACGGATACGGATGTTGGCGAAGGTGCCGCGCATCATGATCTCATGATTGCCGCGCCGGGCGCCGTAGCTGTTGAAGTTGGCCTGGGTTACCTGCCGCTCACCCAGATAGTCGCCCGCCGGGGACGCCTTCCGGATGGAACCGGCCGGGCTGATGTGGTCGGTGGTGATGCTGTCGCCGAGTTCCGCCAGCACGCGGGCGCCGGTGACATCGCCGACCGGGGCGGGCTCCATCGTCATGCCGTCGAAGTAGGGCGGGTTCTTGACGTAGGTGGAGCCGTCGTTCCAGCGATAGGTGGCGTTGTCGCCGTCGACCTCGATCGCCTGCCACTGCTTCGGACCCTTGAACACCTCACCGTAGCGCTTCAGGAACTGATCGCGGGACAGGCTGACGGCGATGACGTCGGCGATTTCCTTGTTGGTCGGCCACACGTCCCGCAGATAGACCGGCTGCCCGTCGGTGCCGATGCCCAGCGGTTCGGTGGTGATGTCCACCGTCACTTTGCCCAGCAGCGCGTAGGCCACCACCAGCGGCGGCGACGCCAGGTAGTTGGCGCGGACGTTGGCATGCACGCGGCCTTCAAAGTTGCGGTTGCCGGAGATCACTGCCGCGCCGACCAGCCGGTTGTCCTCGATCGCGTCGACGATGGCGTCTTCCAGCGGGCCGGAATTGCCGATGCAGGTCGTGCAGCCGTAGCCGACCGTCTCGAACCCGATCGCGTCCAGGTCGGCGGTCAGGCCGGATTTGTCGAGATACTCGGTCACCACCTGCGAGCCGGGCGCCAGGGACGTCTTCACCCAGGGCTTCGGCTTCAGGCACTTGGCGTGCGCCTTGCGCGCCACCAAACCGGCGGCGACCAGGACCGAGGGGTTGGAGGTGTTGGTGCAGGAGGTGATCGCCGCGATCACCACGTCTCCATGGGTCAGTTCGTAGTTCTTGCCCTCGACCTTGACGGATGTGGCCGCCTCGTTCGCGGGCACGCCCAGGCCCTTGGTCAGGTCGGATTTGAAGCTGGTGGCGATATCCTTGAGCAGCACCCGGTCCTGCGGGCGCTTCGGGCCCGCCATGCTGGGCTGCACCGTGGACAGGTCCAGTTCCAGCGTGTCGGTGAAGATCGGGTCGGGCTTGCCGGGTTCATGGAACATGCCCTGGGCCTTCAGGTAAGCCTCGACCAGCGCGATGCGGTGGGTGTCGCGGCCAGACAAATGCAGGTAGTCGAGGGCGACCTTGTCCACCGGGAAGAAGCCGCAGGTGGCGCCGTATTCCGGGGCCATGTTGCCGATGGTGGCGCGATCCGGCAGGCCCAGCGAGTCCAGGCCCGGCCCGAAGAATTCGACGAATTTGCC
>DATAZJ010000083.1:0-12675 GCA_036272115.1 Rhodopila sp.
CGATCCACCCCGACGAAGTCGGATGGCGGTCCCAAAAGCTGTCAACCCGGCGGACACAGAACGAGTCGCAATCCGCGTGGAGCAGCAAGGCTCTTCGAACCGGTCCGCATGGGCGCCGCGGCAAATGGCGGGGTCAAGCAGGAAGCAGGCTGTCCGCTTTCGGCGAAACCTGACAGGCATCGATCAGCCGGAGCAGACCAAGAGCGGACATTGACTTTCCAGCGTCTACTGCGGAACACCGTCAACCGCGACTACGTTGTACTTCGCATACTTCAGCCCGATCTTATGCGCCGCAATGTACTCGGGCGAATAGCGCCAACGCTGCAGTGCCTGCATGCTTTCCCACCGGATCACGATAATTCGTCCTTTTGGCAACGTTCCCTCGATTCCGGTTCCCGATCCGGCTGCGACGTAGGTGCCACCATGGGCTTTTATAGAAGCCTGCGCGGGGGGCAGATACTCGTTCTTGTAGCCGTCCGCGTTCGTCACTTCGTTGAGCCCGATCATGTACACAGGCGGTTTCGCCTCAGCATGAAGGGCACGAATACCGGCGGCGCCCATGACTATTCCAGCCAAAAGTGCCACGGCCACGATGTAGTGCTGTTTCATGGTGTTTTTCTCGCTCTACTGGACTTCCCTGCATCCCTGGTGAATGCCGAGGTCAACCTTGGCAAGTCAGGCTCAAGCTGTCCAATGCATAAAAATTATGGAGATCAATGCCGATCCAGCATAAGCAAATGCCATGGACCTGAAGCACATTCGAACCTTCGTTACCGTGGCCGAGCAGGGCAATTCGTAGAGCGTCGGGCGTTCGATGCCGCCTGCAGGCTCGCGGGGCTGAAGCCGAACATTCGCCTGAACAGCCGAACCCCGCACACCCTGCTCGCTTTGGCGGAAGCGGGTCACGGCGTGGCGATTATCCCGTCCCAGTTCCGCACCGATCGCTACGTCTTGCGAATTGTCGGCTTGACCTATAACGGCCGGCCGCTGACCGAGCCGCTGGCCATGTTGTGGGACCGGCGCCGTCCGCTGCCGCGTTATGCGACGGGCTACCGTGAGATGCTCAGATCATACGTTCGCGAAGTATTCCCGATCCACGCAGGCGTCCGCTGATCCCTCCGATACGAAATGACGAAATTGGTCGTGCGGCCGCCGGCGGAACCGGCGTTCAGTAGGGGCGATCGCCGCGCACAAGCATGCGATACAAGCGCCGATGCTGGCTTTGATCGTAGTCCGAGGGCGCCTTATGCAGTGATGCGCGATCATCGATAATCAGCAGGTCGCCCGGCTGATACTCATGCGCATAGCAAAACTGCGGCTGCGTGACTTTGTCAGTCAGATCCTGCAGAAAATCCTGAGTTTCCTCGGGCGACATGCCAGTGACCGTCTCGGTCTTGCTTTTATGGAACCACACCGCCTTCGTGCCGGTTTCCGGATGGGTGCGGACCAAGGGATGCACCGTTGGCGGTTTCTTCGCCTCCAGTTGGGTCTTCACGATATCCGGATTGGCCGTCTTCATGCGCGCGCTGCTGATCAGCGTATTCTCGGTCTTTACGTCAGCGATCTTCACTTTGATGTCGTCCGGAAGCGCTTCGTACGCCGCGCGCGCGTTGCACACCGACGTCGCACCGCCCTTGTCCGGTACTGCCACCGCATAAAGCATGGTGAATTTCGGCGGCAATTCCTGGTTGGTGTGGTCGGTGTGCCAGGTGGCATTCGCGCCGAGTTTTGCCGGCTGACCCTTGCTGTCCTTGTGACGGTTGTCGAGCACGCTGATCAGCGGAAATCCGTCAACCAGATAGCGCCGGTTCTGGTCCTCCATCAGTTCGCCGAACATCTCGCCGGCGGCTTGCAACTGGCCTGGGGTAACATGCGCTTGCCCACGGATCACCAGGACCACGTTTTCGACGGCAGCGTCGTAGAGTTCTTTCTGCGTCGCGGCGTCGATGGGTCGGGCAAGGTCGATACCGGTGACGACGGCGCCGATATGCTCTTTGACTTTCGCAATCTTCATGGACTGTGCGGGGATCGTCGAAGCGGCAGCGCTCATGATTTTGGCTCCTTCTTGCTCAATCTGCGGATTGCGGCCGATGCAGCGGGCATATCGCATTCCCGGAAAATCACTCCCATAGGCAGGATCGGCCGAATACTCGCGTCTATCAAGTGGGGATGCCCCGAACGCGGCTCGCTCGTGGTTTGTCCGGGTTTCGTAGCTCGTGAATTGTCCCCGACCCGCTTGCCCCCGGCCCAGCGGTTGCCAGCCGGCCGGAACCCAGGTAACCGCCGGCCGCCGAAAGAAAATGGGACACGACATGTCGAAGCCGAACGAACACCACCAGGTTGCCGTCGTCACCGGCGGCGCGCGCGGCATCGGCCTCGCCATCGGCCAGTGGTTCCTGGCGCATGGCTACAACGTCGCCCTGCTCGACGTGGACCACGCCACGCTTGCCACCGCCCAGGCGACATTGGCACCGCGGGACCGCATTCTGGCCCTACCCTGCGATATCTCCCATCCGAACGAAGTGGCCACCGCCGCCGAAGCGGTGATGGCAAAATGGGGCCGTGTCGACGCACTGGTGAACAACGCCGGGGTCGCCGTGTTCAAACCCGCACTCGAAACCTCGTTCGAGGAATGGCGTCATGTCCTCGGCACCAACCTCGACGGCACCTTCCTCTGCATCCAGGCATTCGGCGCCATCATGAAATCACAGCGGAGCGGCGCGATCGTCAACATCGCCTCCATCTCCGGCCTGCGCGCCAGCACGCTGCGCGTGGCATACGGCACCAGCAAAGCGGCGATCATCCACCTGACCAAGCAATACGCGGCCGAACTCGGCAATTTCGGCATCAGGGTCAACGCCGTCTGCCCCGGCCCGGTGGAAACCGAGATGGCGAAACAGGTCCACACCCCCGCAATCCGCGCCGACTATTACGATGCCGTTCCGCTCGGTCGTTACGGATCCCTCGAAGAAATGGCCAATGTCGTCGGCTTCCTGTGCAGCAGGGAAGCCAGCTACGTGAACGGCCAATCCCTGGCCAATGACGGCGGCTTCGATGCGGCCGGCGTCGGTCTTCCGACCTTCCGCCGCGACCAGGGGATCAATCGCGTCGGCGACGACCCAACTCAGTAAACCGCATCGCCGGAGATCTGCGTCCGCCGCATGATCCGGCGGAACGGACCCGCATCATGCACCGCCAGATGCTTGGTGCAGCGGTTGTCCCAGAACGCGATCGATCCATTCGCCCAGCGAAACCGGCAGGTCAGTTCCGGCCGATGCCCGTGTTCCATCAGATAGTCCAGCAGCGGCCTGCTTTCCTCTTCCGTCCAGCCCTCGAAACCCACGGTGTAGGACCGGTTGACGAACAGCAGCTTTCGGCCGGTTTCCGGGTGCGTGCGCACCACCGGATGAACACTGATCGTTTCGCGCCAGTCAGCATCCTCCCGCACCTTGGTCGACCGTTGCGCGTTCATCCCGGCCCGCGGCCCCGCGACCATCCGGTCGCTGTGTACCGCCTTCATGCCGTCCAGCGTCCGCTTCAGCCCGTCCGACAAGGTCTCATACGCAAGATACTGGTTGGCGAACAACGTATCACCGCCATAAGGCGGCACCTCGAGGGCATACAGGATGGCCCCCATCGGCGGCTCCGCCGACATCGTGGTATCGGTGTGCCAATCCTCGCCCACGATCTTCTTGTCGCCCGGTTCGCGGCGGATATCGACAATCTCGGGATCCGCGCTGACCCCCTTGTAGTTGGGATGAATGAAGATCTCGCCAAAACGCCGGGTAAACGCCTTGTGCCGCTCACGGTCCAGCGTCTGGTCGCGAAAGAAGATCACCCCGTAATCCAGCAGCGCCTGGCGAATATCGCCGATCACCGCGTCATCCAGGTCCTGCGCGACATCGACACCGCCGATCTCGGCGCCCAGCGCCCCGGCAATCGGCATGACCTCAATATGGCTGTTTCTCATCGGCGATCTCCTCCTCGCAACGACGTTGACCCCGCGCTCTGTGCCGGTCAAGCAGTCCGGCCATCCCACGGGTCGAGCAACGCGGATCGCCCCCCGGCCACACCTTCGCCCACAGCCCGGTTTGCCGCGACACCAGGCATGATACCATGGGGGGATGCCATCACCCCCCGATTCGCCGGTCGTGCTGCAGGTCCTGCCCTCCCTCGTCACCGGGGGCGTGGAACGCGGGACCGTCGAAATGACCCAGGCCATCGCCGAAGCCGAGGCCACCGCCCTCGTCGCCAGCGCCGGCGGCCCCCTGGTGCGGCAGATCGAGCGGGCCGGCGGCATCCACGTCACCCTGCCGCTGACCACCAAATCCCCACTCGGCATCTGGCGCAACGCCGCGGCGCTGGAGGCACTGATCCGCACCAGCAACGTCTCGCTGGTGCACGCGCGATCCCGAGCGCCAGGGTGGTCGGCCTGGCTGGCGTGCCAGCGGACCGGGGTGCCGTTCGTCACCACCTACCACGGCACCTACGGCGAGGGGCCGCCGTTCAAGCGCTTCTACAACGGCATCATGGCCCGCGGCCGCATCGTCATCGCGGCCAGTCATTTCATCGCCGATCTGGTGGCCGACCGTCACCACGTCGATCCCGCCCGGATCAGAGTGATCCCCCGCGGCGTCGACCCGGCGGTGTTCGATCCCGCCGCTGTCGCCGGCAACCGGATCGCTCGGATGGCCGCCGAATGGCGCCTGCCGGACGGCGTCCGCACCGTCGTGCTGCCGGGACGCCTGACCGCCTGGAAGGGGCACGCGGTGCTGCTGCGCGCCATGGCCCGGCTGAACCGGCGCGACGTGATGTGCGTGCTCGTCGGCTCCGACCAGGGACGCCATGCCTATGCCAAGGAACTGACCGACCAGGCGGCCCGCCTGGGCATCGCCGACCGCCTGCGCCTGGTCGGCCAGTGCGACGACATGCCGGCCGCGCTGGCGCTGTCGGACGTCGTGGTCCACGCCTCCACCAAGCCCGAGGCGTTCGGACGCGTCGTCATCGAAGCCCAGGCGATGGGCCGGCCCGTCGTCGCGGCGGACCTCGGTGGACCGGTGGAAACGGTCCGCCACGGCGACACCGGTTGGCGCGTGCCGCCGAACGATCCGCAGGCACTGGCGGCGGCAATCGGGACGGCACTCGACCTCGACCCGGCGGCGCGGTGTGCGCTGGGCGAGCGGGCGCGCGCCTCGGTGCCGACGGTACGGTCGATGCAGGACGCGACGCTGGACGTGTATGAGACAGTGCTGACCGAAACCAAGGCCACCACCTGAGAAAAACCGGCAGGACGCGATCGCCCGCGCCCTGCCCACATCATGGCGGATCAGGCGACCACGAGATCGGCCACCAGTTCCTTGCCCTTGGTCTCCGGCCCCAGCAGCAGCGCGGCAACGTAGCTGCTGGCGAAGATCATGGTCCCGATCAACATCGGGATCGCGTAGCCGAGACCCCAGACCGTGGCGAAATAGGCGATGATCGGCGCCACCAGCCCACCCCAGATCGCCCCCTGGTGATAGCAGAAGCCGCTCGCGGTGGCGCGCACCTCGGTCGGGAACCGCTCATTCAGGTAGGTCGCCATCTGGCCCTGCATGCCGCCGCTGCCGGCCGCGCCCTGCAGCACGAAGCCCCACCAGATCAGGGTGAAATTGCCGCTGAGCAAATACATCGGCGCCAGCGGAATCGCAATTAAGGCCGGAATGATCATCGAGGCTCGGCGGCCATATTTATCGGCGACCCAGCCCCAGCCGACGCTGGCAAGGAAGGTCACGAGGTTGGCGGCAACGCCCACCTCCCCGATCGCGCCGGGCGACATCTTCAAATCGACCTGCAGATGCGTCGCGAACAGCACCGTCACCGAATAGTAAGTGACGAAACCACTCGCCATCCACCAGCATGCGGTCAGCGTGTTGCGCAGCATGCCGCGCCTGAAGATGCTGAACAGCGGGACCTTGACCTCTCGCTGCTGGGCTTTCTGCAGCCGCCGGCATTCCACCCAGACCTCGGGTTCCTTGACGAAGAACCGCACATAGACGACCGCCAGCGCGGGCAGCACGCCCACCATCAGCATGCCGCGCCAGCCGATCGAGTCGTAGAACAGGCCGTAGATGGCGAACGACATCAGGAAACCGATCCCCCAGGACCCTTGCAGGATGCCGCCCATCAGCCCGCGGGAACGCTGCGGCCAGGTTTCCATCGCCAGCGCCGATCCAGCCGGCCATTCGGCGCCCATGAACAGGCCAAGTATGGCACGCGCGACGAACAGGAAACTGAAGGTCGGCGACAGGCCGGCGGCAAGATTGCACAGCGAGTAGCCAAGAATGGCGACCATCAGCGGCTTTTTCCGGCCAATCCGGTCACCGATCCAGCCCGAGGCGGTGGCGCCGATCAGACGCATCCACAGCGTGATGGTGAAGACGAACGTCACCTCCAGCATCGACACATGAAAATACTGCGCGATCGGGTGCATGATCAGCAGGAACACGGTGAAATCGAACGCATCCAGCGTCCATCCCAGCCATGCGGCGACAAAGGCGTACCATTGGTCCCTGGTGGGTTCCTTCCACCATGGCATACGTAAAGACCCCGCTGCCGCGGGGTGACCATTTTCCGGTGTCGGCATAATACTCTCCCTGTTCGCGCCTGGACTGTGTCCAAGCGTCGTTTTTCCCAGACCTGTGCGGGATTCCCCGCATTGGCATGACTCGAGAGCAACACCGAAAGACCCGTCGGGGTTGAACCCACGAGGCTTGCGCAATAAAGCTAGCACCCGGAAGGGCGGATTTGTAGCATAAACCCAGCGGTAACCGCCGTATTACGGTTATTTGTGCATGCCGAAGCCGAGGCTTGCCTGATATATTACTCCACCGATACAGGCGACAGCGGCAGGTCCCAGGTCTCGCCCATCAGGTCCTTGCCGAACGAATGATGCGGCTCCGCCGCCACGCGGACGAAGCCGGCGGCGTGATAGATGCGCCGCGCCGGAACCAGCACATCGTTTGTCCAAAGTGTTAAAGTGCGATACCCCGCCTGGCGCGCGAACCCGATGCAGGCATCGACAAGCTGGCGTCCCAGGCCCAGCCCGCGCGCAGTCGGTTCCACGTAAAGCAGGCGCAGCTTGGCAACCGTGTCCGATCCCCGCATCAGGAACACCGACCCCACCGTTTCACCATCGCGTTCGGCGATCCAGCCGCGCTCGCACCGCGCATCGTGCTGCTTCACGAAACCGGCCAGTATCTCCGCCGCAAGCGCCTCGTAGGTCTCGTCCCAGCCATATTCCTGCGCATACAAAAGACCTTGCCGGCGAGCGATCCAGCCCAGGTCGCCCAGGCGGTAGGGGCGCAAGCCAACCGGCGCGGTTGACGGCGCGGACCGTGTCAGCAGGCGCTCGATCGTCTGCATGCATTGGACGATCCGGCCGCTGTCCGCCGGCGTCAGCGAACCGATGACATCGGCGATTTCCCTCTGCGACGCCCGATCCAATGGCCGGAACGCGGCTCGGCCGGCCTCCGTCAGCGCGAAAAGCGACTGACGCCCGTCATCCGGGACAGCGGACCGCTCGATCAGACCACGCGCGTCAAACGCCTTCAGGATGCGGCTGAGGTAACCCAGGTCGATCAGCAAGTCCCGAGCGAGATGGGTCAGCGTCTGTGGTGCGGACTGATGCGCAAGATCGTAGAGGACGCGCGCCTCGGTCAGGGTGAAGTCGCTCTTCACCAGTTTTTCGTCCAGCAGGCCGGTCTGGCGGGTATAGAAGCGGTTGAAGCGGCGCACCGCGGCGACAGCGGCGTCCTGCTCGTTGGTGTCGGTCATCGCGTCCTCCTGTCAGGCAGGGTCCGCTATATTATTGACGCAGTCAACTATATGACGAAAAACCGGCCTCAGACCCCGCTTCGCCGCCGCCGGCGCAGCCCGACCAACCCCACCAGACCGCTGCCCAGCACGGCCAGGCTGGCCGGTTCCGGAACCATTCCAACCACCAGGCTGCCGCCCGAGATCGTGCGGTTTCCCGCGGCCTCATGGTCATAGGACGCCACGTCGTTGATCGCGGCGATGGTCGCGGTAATGGTCGAGCTGAAGTAGATGCGCAACTCGTCACCCGCCGAATCGAATTGGATGTATTGCGTCGGAAGCGACTCGCTGAGCGAAGCGCCAGGATAAAGATAGGTATAGCCGGCGAAGCTGCCGGACGCCGAGGCGACGAGGTCCGCCGCCACGACACTCGTCAACGTATTGTTCAGGGTAAACGATCCGGTGAGGGTTCCGCCGCCGGTGAACGTCACGCCGGACAGATTGAAGATGACATCGGCGGACGCCGGCGCCGCGGCGGCCAGTCCGGTGGCGATGATGGCACTGGCGAGGATAGCTCGCATGACATGACTCCTGACCAAGCGGACAGCCTGGTGCTGATATTGGGGGTGGGTTGGACGCAACGCTCATGCCATAAGGAAATATCACCTTTAATCAACATGGTAGCGATTCCCACCCGTCGAAGACGATCGAATGTATGAAAAATATAGACAGTTATCTTGTTTTTGTCTAGCCTTATTTTTTCATTTCCGTATATAAAACAGATCGTGAGCACAAAATAGAGAAACAGGGTCGCCCCCGTTGCAAGGCGCCTCACAGGATCGTTTCCGCCGCTCGGCGCATAACTCTCATGCTGCGTCGCAGCATTAACTTCCCGGGCATCACGCTTATCTCTGTCCCACTGAAACCGGGACATGTTGCCCGGTTCCGGTGATAGATGGAGAATACCGATGACAAAGATTTTTCTCGCCGCCCTGACCGTGCTGAGCCTGACGGCCGGCGTTGCCCAGATGGCTTCCGCCTCGGTCTACAGCAACCATCAGGGGCCCTATGACAACACCGCCAACAGCCTTGGCGGGCGCTATGTCGGGGGCGGTGGGGCCGGCAACGGCTAAATCGACGCCGGGGAAGCACGCCGCATAACGCGGTCGCTTCCGCGCGTTGCCTGAACAGCCACCCAAACAGGCGTGCATTGAGGCCGGGGACCATTCCCCGGCCTTTTTGCCGTCAACCGGGCTGGCGTACGACGCCGCACCGTTTCTCGATAATTACGGGACGCGCCTGCATGGTGCGGCATCTACGCCACCCGCACCACGCGCCGGCAAAACCGCCCCGCGACCATGCCCCACCCCGACCTTGAAACGACCCCAACCTTGAAGCGACCCCAGCCTGGAAGCGAACAAAACCGCCGATGCAGGGCGGCTCGTTCGGGATGTTGACGCAGCCGCGCCCGCCGGGGCACTGTCCCCGAGCCCGTGGCAACTGGGGATTTCATGGCGGATTTGGCTGGTTGGGTAAATAGCGGCGTCATTCAGCGGCCGGGTACGCTGAATGAGCCTGGCGGCGGACGAACCTTCATCGTGTCCGGCCTCGGCCGCGGCGGCACGACCATGGTGGCCTCGGCGCTGCGCGATGCCGGCATGCCGATGGGGGTGCTGTTTCACGAAGCCGCCGTCGAAGACCTCGATGTCTTCGTGGCGTTGCGGCAAAAGGATCGGACAGCACTGGATCAATTGATCGCCCAGCGGAACCGCCAGCACACGGACTGGGGCTTCAAGATTCCCAACATCCACGGATTGTTGCGGTATCAGGAACTGGCCCGCTTTCGCAATCCGCACCTTATCCTCATCTTCCGCGACCCCGTGGCGATCACCCAGCGGGCTGTCCTGTCGGACTTCAAGGACCCGCTGGCCGAACTGCTGAACGTGTCCTCGTCAATCACCAATCTGCTGCACGTCCTGAGCCAGACGACATGTCCGGCCCTTCTGCTCAGCTACGAAAAGGCCCTGATATTTCCGGATACGTTCGTCGAATCGCTGATGCGGTTCTGCGGCTTGCCACCGGACGCGGCGGCGCGTCTGCGGCGCCAGGTGACCCCGAATTCCAAGACATACGCCGACGAGACCACCATCAAGATGATAGGCTATGTGGAGGTCCTGCGCGAAAATATCCTTTCCGGCTGGTGCGCGCACGTCAACCTCATGGATCCGATCACGCTCGACTTGTTTCTTAACGACACGAAGCTCGTAACCTTCGTGGCGCAAAGACATCGTCCCGATATCGCCCAGGCCGGCTATGGGAACGGTGACAGCGGGTTCGAGATCGATCTGACCGGCGTCACCCTGGCGCCGGACGATCGCCTGCACGTGCGGCCCAGCCAGCGCCCGCTGTTTCAACTGCACAACAGCGGCCGGACTGTCGCCGAATATCGGCAAGGCATGCTATAGCCGGCCTGTCGGCAGTGTAGAACGCGGCACCTGAAACGAATTTGCCTCAGGCGCAGCAGCCGTCATAAGCACGCCGGGCTTCCTGACCCCACAGGATGGCAGAGCAGCCGCGATGCATCGTCCTGTCGGGAAACCATCAGCGCGAAGCCTGCCGTCATCATGCCACCAGACCCGTCGCGCAATGGCAGGGCCAGGTTCGGCTTCCCGGCGCCAGTCGTATCATCTGCAACCATTCTCCGCCGGGTGCGGTATGGTCCGCCGCCGCACCGTCAAATCGCCCCCAGCCCGGTCAGGAACGCAGTCAGGTTGGCCCCAAGCCGTTCGACCAGATACCCGCCCTCCTGGATCAGCACCGTCGGCAGCCCCAGCGCCGCGACCTGACGGCCGACCGTCTCGAACCCGGCCGCCTCCACCGCCAGATTAGCCGCCGGATCGCCAAGCTGCGCGTCGAAACCGACCGACACCAGCAGCGCGGCCGGCCGCTTGCCCGCGATGGCGGCCAACCCCTGCCCGACCGCCGCCGTGAACGCTGCATCCGCCGCCCCGGCCGGCAACGGCAGGTTCAGGTTCCAGCCAAGACCCCTGCCCGTCCCCGTCTCCTCGGCATACCCTGCGAACCACGGATACAGCCCGGCCGGATCGCCATGCACCGACACGTAATGGACGTCGTCGCGCGCATAGAAAATCTGCTGCGTGCCATTGCCGTGATGCACGTCGAAGTCGAGGATCGCCACCGGACCGCTACCGCCGTCCAGCATCCGCTGCGCCGCGATCGCCGCGTTGTTCAGGTAGCAGAACCCGCCCGCCATGTCGGTATGCGCATGATGACCCGGCGGCCGGCACAGCGCGTAGGCGTATCGTTCTCCGGAAAGAACGTGATCGGCCGCGTCGATCGCCGCATGTGCCGACCCGACGGCGGCGGTCCAGGTCGCGGCCACGATCGGCGCGCTGGCACTGCTGAGATACCAGCCCGCCTGACCCAGCAACGCCTCCGGCCGACGCGCCGCGTGGCGCACCGCATACGCCTGCGCCCGCAGGATCGGCCCCGCGTGCGGCGAGGCCAGCCACCGCCGGAATGCACTCTCCAGGAACCCGAGATAGCCGGCGTCATGCACCCGGCCGATGGGCGCCATACCGTGATCTTTCGCCGGCCGCGTCGCCAGCCCGCCGGCGAGCAGCGCCCCCAGCAGCGCATCGGCCCGCGCCGGAACCTCCCAGTACGCTCTTGCGTCGCCCGCCACGGTGAAGTGGTCCGGATCGTGGGCTGCATGGTCGGTGGTGATGACGATCATCGGTCGGTCCTTCCATCTCAATTCGCCGGACCGTGCTTCCAGGCTGCCTCGCCCCCTGTCAATCCGCCCGCTGCATGCCGGCCGCCGCCGGCGACCCAACCACATGCGGATTTCTTCACTTGCCTTTCCTCGGCCGCCCGCTATCGATGACGCTTGTGTATCAAAAAGGGTGCTTCCATGTCGCTTTCACGACGTACGATGTTTGCCGCCGCCGCCAGCCTGGCCATGGGATCGGTTGCATTTGCCCAGACGCCCGCCGCCCCCGCAACGGCAACACCGCCCGCCGCCGCCCCATCGATGGCACCCGCGCCGGCTGCCGCCCCCGCGCCGACCCGCGTCCGCGGTGTCATCAGCAAGATCGATGCCCATACGCTTCAGGTCACCACCCGCGGCGGCGACACGGTCTCCCTGAAACTCGCCGACAAGCTGGCGGTCAGGTGGATCGAGCCGATCAAGATCAGCGCCATCAAGCCCGGCTCCTTCATCGGCACCGCCGCGGTGGCACAGCCGGATGGCACCCTGAAAGCGCTGGAGATCCAGGTGTTCCCCGAATCCATGCGTGGTGTCGGCGAGGGCCACCGGCCATGGGATCTCGGCGCCAACAGTTCGATGACGAACGGCACCGTCGGTGACCTCAAAGTGTCGCACGGACGGACGCTGACGCTGTCCTACAAAGGCGGCGAGCAGAAAGTGTTCGTTCCCGCCAAGGCCCCGGTGATCACCTACGCCCCGGCGACCAGGTCGGCCCTGACCAAGGGCGCCCATGTCATCGTGACCGCCCTGCACAACGCCGACGGAACCCTGACCGCGGCCAATGTCGGCGTCGGCAAGCACGGCCTCGTCCCGCCGATGTAGCCACGTCGAAGACAGCCGGCACCCGTCATCGCGGACAAGGCCCCCGCGATGACGGCCTTGCTCATTACGACAAACAACACGCCCACTCTGAAAGAAGCGCAAGACACCTGAAATTCATTATTTCATAATATCATCTTGCAACTGGAGATATCATCGCGGCAGGGGCCCCTGCACCCCGCCGGCCTCCGCGCAATGACGCTAATCCTCGCGCAACTGCGGATTGTCGAAACGCGGATTCCGGACGTCATGCACCGCATCCCGCAACGCGCCGA
>DATAZJ010000084.1:0-5150 GCA_036272115.1 Rhodopila sp.
CGGCGCTGCTGCTGATCCTGCTGGGCGGAACCTTGGGTTTCGCCTGGTTCCGCGAGGGCCGGTGAAAAGAAAACGGGGCCGCAAGGGTTGGTACCCGGGCCCCGCTTTTTACGAGTGGCGAGTCTGCCAGAAGAAGAAGGCGACTACGGCCAGGATCATGATGATCCAATATGGGTCTTGCATCGTTGGCCTCGGCTGAAGTTTCTCGCGGATGCTTAGCCAGTGCCGAAAGGCGCGTCAACGGACAGCCCGCCGCATGCGGCGCTGTCCGTTGCACACCGATGCCGTTATTTCCCGGTAACGCCGCTGGCCTGATTGCCGAGCCGCAACGAGTCACGCAGCGCATCGCCGCCCGGCCCATTATCGCAGACCGTCCTGCGCTCGATAATTTTCGAGCCGGTGTCCTGAACCAGCTTCTTGCAATTCTGCCCGGTTGGAGCGGCCGAAGCCGTGGTCGTCGCGGGCTGTTGCGGCATGCTGCACCCGGCAAGGATAAGGCCGGCAACCGCCGCGCCGATAAATGCTTTGGTCATGACATCCCTATGCTTATGTGGTGCTATGGTATTACAGAACCGCCGCGTTGAGGGGAAGCCGCATTCTTTCTAGTGCTCGGCGGGCAAGGCGAAGACGATCAGGGTCGGCGCGCCGGCGGTTTTCCAGATCGTCTTGGAAGCACTGCCGGAGGTGACGGCGATATATTGCCGTCCGTTCACCGCATAACTGGAAATCCCGCCGCCGATCGCGCCGCCGGTCTGGAATTCATAGAGGATATCGCCGGTCTTGGCGTCGAGCCCCCAGAAGGCGCCGGACGGGGTGCCGGTGAAGACCAGCCCGCCCGCGGTCGGCGTCACCCCCGCGACCATCGGCCCCTCGGTATGGCGGACCCATTTCTGCGCGCCCGTCACCGCGTCGAACCCGTGGACCCAGCCAGTCACGATCTCGATCGGGTCGAATTTCAGGCTGCCGCCGAAGGTGCTGCCGGCCTCGGTCTGGCGTTTGAAGCCGCCGCACCAATCGACGGACGGCACGAACAGCATGCGGTTCACCGGGTCATAGGCCGGCCCGTTCCATTCAGACCCGCCCAATGTGCCGGGGCAAACCCGCATCTCGACCCCGGGCAGAAGCGGCTTATCGGCATTGAGATGCGTATCGATCTCGGACCTCGCGAGCAGCTTTTTCGTATCGCGGTCATAGAGATAGAGCCAGCCATCCTTGCTGGCGACCGCCATGTATTTACGCCCGCCGATCTCGTAGAGGGCAGGGGCGGCGGCCGTGTCCCAATCGTGCGTGTCGTGTGGGATCTGCTGGATGTACCAGTCCAGATTCCCGGTATCGGCGTTCAGAACCACGATGGCGTCGGTATAGAGATTGTCGCCGGGCCTTAAGCCCCCGTCCATGTCGGCGCCGGGATTGCCGATCGGCACGAATAGCTGGCGGGTGCGGGGATCGACTGTGATGCTAGTCCAGGACGAGCCGCCGCCCTGCTCGGTCCCCTTGGCCCAGGTCTCGGCCCCCGGCTGCTTGCCGATGGGAACGGGATCGAAGGTCCAGGCCAGTTTTCCGGTTTCGACGTCGAAGGCATAGATATGGCCCGTCGCGCCCCGGTCGGCCCCGCCCTGGCCGGTGAAGACCTTGCCGCCAAAGGCGACCAGCGCGCCGTTGATATTATAGCCGTGCAGGCTGTTGGCGACCCAGACATCCCACAGCAGCTTCCCGGTCTCGGCGTCCAGCGCGATCACGTGCCCGTCCGGCGTGCCGCGCAGCACCTTGCCGCGATAGAGCGCGACCCCGCGATTGACGGGCAGCCCTTCGGCGCCCGGCGGTGTGTAGGTGTGGCGCCAGATTTCCTTGCAGGTTGCGGCATCGATGGCGAAGGTCGAATGCGTGGTGGTGACATAAAGCCGCCCGCGCCAGACCACCGGGGAGGCCTCGAAGCTGCCGGTATCGCCGGTCTGGAAGATGCAGGCCGGGCCGAGATGCTTCACGTTCGCCGTGGTGATCTGCCTCAGTGCCGAGAAGCGCTGGCCCAGATAGTCGCGATTATAGGTCGGCCAGTCGTCGTCCGGCGCATGGGCGATATCGGCATCGTCAGGGCCATTGCCGACCGATTTGCCCAGCAGGTTGGCGGGGGCAGGCAGGACGGGCTCCGGTGTCTCCGCCGGCCTGATCGATGCGTCGACTTTCAGCACCGGATCGGAAGGCCGGTAGCCGTTGCCCGCCATCACGAAATCGGTGACCGCGCGATATTCCGCCGGCGACAGGCCGCCGGCATTGCTGAGCGGCATGGTGGTGGCGATCAGCTTGTAGAGATCGGCGGCTTGCTTGCCGTCCCAGCGTGCCTGGAAGGTCGGCCCGGCCAGGGGCGGAGCCCCGCCACCGCGCAGCACCGACCCGTGGCAGGTCGAGCAGCGCTCGGCATAGATCGCCGCGCCCGTGGCGGCGGGAGCATCGGCACGGGCGCAGGTGGCGACAAACAGGAGGGCAAGCGCCGCCGGAACCGCCCGCTTGGCCGCGCCGACCCGCCAGCTCGCCACCAGCCCCAGCGCCAGGAAGCCGGCGGCGGCCAGGAAGGCGCCATGGATGCCGAAGGCCGTGCGAAACGGGTAGACCGCCCAGGGATTGAGGAAATCGGCCAGATAGAAGGTCATGAACATGAACCCCAGCGCCTTGCTGCGCATCGCCAACGGCGCGCGGAACAGCATCAGGCCGCTGACATAAGGATTGATCAGGCCACCCCCGCCGCCGCACAGCACCGCGCCCAGCGTGACCGGCACGACATCGTGCGACAGGCCGATCAACGCGAAGCCCGCGGCCATCATGCCGATCAGCAATAGTCGGGTCCCGCGCTGCCCTGCGCGCCGGCGGATCGGGCCGAACAGGCCGCCGAAGACGCCGCCGGCAGCGACGCCTGCGCCGATGACATATGAGCGCGTCAACGGGCTCGCCACCCCGTCGCCGTTCAAGAGGAAGGTGAGCTGCACCGAGGTCATGAAATAGGCGAGGAACAGTGCGCCGACGAGCACGTAGATCGGCCACAGGGCCAGGATCGCCGACCAGTCGGTCTTGGGCGATTCGACGGGTGGCGCGGCCGTCTTCGGAATGGCGACCACGGCCAGGACCAGCACCGGCAGCGCCAGCAGATAGAGCGCGAAGGGCGCCTGCCATCCTCCCGCCTCGGCCAGCTTGCCGCCCGCGATCAGCAGGGTGACGCTGACCGCGCCGGCGACACCGGCCTGATAGCCTAGGATCCGCGCCCGCGACGTCTCGTCGAACCAGCCGCCGAGCAAGGTCAGGCAGCAATTGGAAATATGGGCGACAGCAACGCCGAGCAGGAAGCGCGCCGCCAGCAGCAGCCACAACGGCGGCGCGGCCAGGCCTGCGGCACCTGCCAGCGCATAGACCAGCAAGGCGAGATAGAGGGTCGGCCGGATACCGAGCCGGTCGATGGTGAAGCCGCCGATGCCGCCGCCGGCGACCACGCCGATGCCAGGCATCGTCATCACCATTTGCGCTGTCATCGAGCCGCCGTAATGGGCCGCAACCAGCGGCAAAGCGGGACCCAGCGCGGCGAACATCAGCGCCATGCCCGGTGCGCTGGCGAGCACCACGGCCGTAGCCGCGCGTTGCTTCCATAGGGCGAGGGCGGCGAAGCCCGTCACTGGCTGCCGACTGTCCGGCTGTTCCCCCACGTCGCCTCCCGCCTTTATCCGCCGATCCGTCATTGACGGGTTTCCGGTCGGTTCGTAGAATCCTATAAAAGATTGAATCGATACGAACAATCATCAATCGGCGGAAGCGGGGAGCATGGGACAGCTGGACGGCAAGATCGCACTGGTGACAGCCGGCGGCGGCGGTATCGGCCAAGCCACGGCGATGCTGCTGGCCGAACGCGGCGCCCGTGTGATCGCCGCCGACATCGACCCCGCCGGGCTGGCAGAAACCCTCAAAAACTGCACCGTGCCGGACCGGCTGCGCAGCGTCGTCGCCGACGCCACCACGCTCGCCGGAGCCGAAGCGGCCGTCCGCGCCGCCACCGACGCGTTCGGCGGCCTTTCGATCCTGGTCAATGTCGTCGGCGGCAGCAAGCCGGGCAAGACGGTGGTCGACCTGACGCCCGAGGAATGGGACGGCTGGGTCAGGCTGAACCTCACCTCCACCTTCCTGATGTGCAAGGCGGCGATCCCGGCCATGGCCGCGTCGGGCGGTGGATCGATCGTCAATATTTCGTCGGGCGCCGGGGTGAACGGGATGAGGAAGAACCCGGCCTATGTCGCGGCCAAGGGCGGGGTGGTGTCCCTGACCAAATCGCTCGCCATCGACCATGCGGAGCAGAAAATCCGGGCCAACTGCATCGCGCCGGGCGCGATTCTGACGCCGCTGATGAAACGAAACCGCCGCCAGGAGGAGATCGACTGGATGGCGAACGCCAACCTGGTCGGGCGCATCGGCCTGCCGCACGATATCGCCGCCATGGTCGCCTTCCTGTCGAGCGACGACGGGGCCTTCGTCAATGGCGAGCTGATCAATGTCAGCGGCGGCCCGAAGGCCGGAATCTAGAGGAGACCGATATGCTTGCCGATGCCTACCGCAAATGGCGCGAAATGGCGCCGCGGCACGAGCGCCACCGCCAGACCCTGGAGGACAAGCTGCAACTGGTCATCGACAAGCAGCGCATCGTCGAAATGATCAACGAATATGCCTTCGCCTGCGACAGCCGCCAGTGGGACG
Organism: Rhodopila sp.; assembly: GCA_036272115.1. Taxonomy (GTDB): domain Bacteria; phylum Pseudomonadota; class Alphaproteobacteria; order Acetobacterales; family Acetobacteraceae; genus Rhodopila. The sequence goes on from DATAZJ010000084.1 coordinate 4,729, forward strand.
TGCTGGAGGAGCTCTATGACGAGAATATCGAGCGGGTGATGAGCGGCACGCTGAACGAAACCGTGCGCGGCCGCGCCGAACTGATCAGCCTGCACGCCAACCCCGCCCTGCCAAGGGCCGAGGGCGTGGAGATGGACAAGCGCGACCTGACCAAGATCAAGGGGCTGGAGATTCGCCATCTGGTCGCGACCCAGATGGTCCGCATCGGTAACGACAACAGCAAGGCCTGGGCGCTGTGCCACTACCAGATGGCGCTGGTCGGCCAGGAAAACGATGCCTGGGAGCACGGGCTGCATGAGGGCACGTATCTGTTCAGCTTCGCCAGGACCGACGGCACCTGGCGGTTCACCCAGCATTTGATCTGGACCAATAACGCCGCCAACCCGATGTTCGGCCGCCCCAAGAAGCCAGCCTGATGCGCT
>DATAZJ010000085.1:0-10820 GCA_036272115.1 Rhodopila sp.
ACGCGTATGCCGAAGGTCGCCGAGACGGTAAAGCAGTTCTTCGGCAAGGAGCCGCATTCGGGCGTCAACCCGGATGAGGTCGTGGCGATGGGCGCGGCGATTCAGGGCGCGGTGCTCAAGGGCGACGTCAAAGACGTATTGCTGCTCGACGTGACGCCACTGTCGCTCGGCATCGAAACCTTGGGCGGGGTATTTACCCGCCTCATCGACCGCAACACGACGATCCCGACCAAGAAATCGCAGACTTTCTCCACCGCCGACGACAATCAGTCAGCCGTGACCATCAAAGTGTTCCAGGGCGAACGCGAGATGGCCGCCGACAACAAGCTGCTGGGCAATTTCGACCTGACCGGGCTGCCGCCGTCTCCGCGTGGCGTGCCGCAGATCGAGGTAACGTTCGACATCGACGCCAACGGCATCGTCTCGGTCCAGGCGAAGGACAAGGCCACCGGCAAGGAGCAGCAGATCCGCATCCAGGCCAGCGGCGGTCTGTCGGAAGCCGATATCCAGCGCATGGTGAAGGAAGCCGAGGCGAACGCCGAAGCCGACAAGCAGCGGCGTGAGACCATCGAGGCGCGCAACCACACCGAAAGCCTGGTCCATCAGGTCGAGAAAAACCTGAAGGAGCATGGCGACAAGCTAGGGGCCCAGGAGAAGGGTGAGGCCGAGGCCGCCGTGGCCGCTGCCAAATCCGCTCTGGAAGGCACCGATACGGAAGCGCTGAAGCAGGCGGCGGAACGGTTGAGCCAGGCGGCGATGAAGATCGGCGAGGCGATGTACAAGGCCGAAGCCGCTGCTGGTCAGCAGGCCCCGGGTGGCGATGCTGGTCCTCAGGCGCCGCATGATGACAAGGTTGTCGACGCCGAGTTCGAGGAAGTCGATGACAAGAAGAAGAAGTCAGCCTGATTTGGCCGGCTTGCCGAAATGATGGGTCGCGCCCGCACTTCTTCGAAGGCGGGCGCGATTTCTGTTTTGGGTGGTAAATTTTCGGACGCACATCCTGGGTGCGCCACGCTATAAAGGGCTGATATGGCCAAGCAGGATTATTATGCCACGTTGGGTGTGGCGAAGAACGCGAGCGCAGACGACCTGAAGAAGGCGTACCGCAAGCTCGCCATGCAATATCACCCCGATCGCAATCCCGGCGACAAGCAGGCGGAAGCTCGGTTCAAGGACGTCAGCGAAGCGTATGACATCCTGAAGGACGACCAGAAACGCGGCGCCTATGATCGTTTCGGCCATGCGGCGTTTGAGCAAGGCGGCGGTGGCGGTCCCGGCATGGGCGGGTTCGATTTCTCCGGCGCCGGCGACCTGGGCGATATTTTCGCCCAGATGTTCGGGACCGACCGGCGCGGCGGCCAGCGCACCCGCACCGGGGCCGATCTGCGCCAAGGCGTGGAGATCAATCTGGCCGAGGCTTTCAGCGGCACCAAGGTCAATCTGCGGGTGCCGACGCGGGTCAAATGCGAAAGCTGTGAGGGCACCGGCACCCAGGACAAGGGCCGAACCGCCGACACCTGCCCGACCTGCCAGGGTGCGGGGAAAGTGCGGGCGCAGCAGGGGTTTTTCCTGATCGAGCGCACCTGTCCCACCTGCGGCGGCCAGGGCCGGGTGATCCGCAATCCGTGCCGGGTCTGCCACGGCGCCGGCACCGTGCAGCGGGAGCGCAGCCTGGCTGTGTCGATCCCGGCGGGCGTGGAGGACGGCACTCGCATCCGCCTGAACGGCGAAGGTGAGGCCGGTGGCCAGGGTGCCCAGAACGGCGATCTGTACGTGCATGTCTCGGTCCGGCCGCACGAGTTTTTCCAGCGTGAACAGGCCAACATCCTGATGCGCGTGCCGCTGCGGATGACCCAGGCGGCGCTGGGCGACGATATCGAGGTGCCGGTGGTCGATGGGTCGCGCGCCAAGGTCAAGATCCCGCCCGGCACGCAGACGGGCGAGCAATTCCGGCTGCGCGGCAAGGGGTTCTCCGTGCTGCGCAGTGCGGCGCGCGGCGACATGTTCATCCAGGTCGCCGTCGAGACGCCGCAGAACCTATCGCCGAAACAGCGGGAGCTGCTGGAGGCGTTCGAGGCCGAAGCCTCCAAGGGCAGCCGGGGCAGCCCGGATCATGAAGGCTTCTTTGCCAAGGTGGCGGCGTTCTTCGAGGGCGGGCGGGGTTAGGCGCCCGCCAGTCGCGCCGCCAGCGACGCCTGGAACGCGTCCATCATCATGAAGCCCGGGTCCGCCCGGCATGACGCCTCGGTCGCGTGCAGGATTTCGTCGTCGGACTTGGTGAGATCAAGCGGCTCCCCATGTGGCTGCGGCACGTGGAACGGGGTGTCCAGATAGGCCTCGACCGTGTTGCCTTCAGGGTCCTTGAAGTAGCACGACCAGGCATTGCCGTGCGAGGTGACCCGCATGTCGGTGGCGCCGTTGTCCAGCGCCCGCCGATGCACCACCCGCAGGTCGGCCAGCGAGTCCACCATGAAGGAAATCTGGTTGATCGGATTGAACCCGGACGTATCGGGCCGGCCGCCGGCGAGGACAAGCTGGTGATGGTTTCCGGGACTGGCGCTGAGGAAGGTCAGTTCCATCCCGTTGCGGGCCTTGCCGCTGTCGGTCACCATCAGCCCGAGGACGGTGGTGTAGAACTGCACCAACCGCTTCTGGTCATGTGCGTTGATGCCGACGTGAGCAAGACGAGCGTGGATCGTTCCCATGGTCGTACCCCCTGGTTTGTCTTTGCGCTATTCAAGATCGCCGCCGCCGGTTGCGCAAGCGTCGTCGCTGCGGTCAACCGGGCCGGATGGCGATCATGACGCGCGCGTGACGGGCGAACAGGTCGAGAATCCGCTTCCATGGCCAGTATTTTTTGTTCAGCAGTCGCATGCCGACGGCGTATTCGTCGTGCCCGACGATCGCGGCATGGGCGGCGATCCAGGAACCGGTAACCCGGCCGCGTATGTCGCACGGGGCGATCCTGACGACGCCGGTTCGCCGTATGCGCTTTGCCTTGCCGGAATCCGCGGTGGCATACACGTACAGCTTCGGGCCGCCGGGTTCGGCCGCAAACCAAACAGGCGTTCGGACACCGCGGCCGGTTTTGCGGTAGGTCTCGAGATTCAGGTACCGCTTGCCGTCAAATGCGTCCAATCCCGCCGAACCGCTCATCATCACGCTCCCGCACCGTCGTTCCTGCTGCGACCGGACGACGTTTCAAGCGCATCATATAGTCATTGTGCCGCCGGCGTCCTGGAACGCCTTCGCGAACGCCGTCGAGGCGATCACCGCGAGCGACTGGCGCAGGTCTTTCGCCTGTTCCGAACCGAAGGTGGCCTCGAAACGATGCTGCGCCTGCCGCCACAGGTTTTGCGATTCCGCGAGCTTGGCCTGCCCCACCGCTGTCAGCGCGACCAGCCGGTTGCGTTTGTCCGCCGGATCGATTGCCACGGCGACGAAACCATCCCGCTCCAGCGGTTTCAGGTTGTGCGCGAGCGCCGACCGGTCCAGCACCAGGGCTGCCGCCAGGTCGCCCATCGTCGGCGTCCCGGCCCGGTCGATATGGATCAGGATGGAGCGCTGCGTCGAGCGTAGGCCGCACGGCGCAAGGACCGCGTCGTAGAGCTGCGAGACGCGCCGGGTCGCTCTGCGCAGGGCGGTGCCGTTGCAGACCGTTTCGGGCGGTTCCGTCGCCGATTTTTCCGGTGCCATCGGGTGGTCCGCTCCTTCGTGGCGTCTTGAACAATATAGGCATATGCACATAATAAGGCGACGCGTGCATATGCCAGAAATTTAAAGGGAAACCAAAAATGCGTCTTCTTGTTGTCGGGGCCGGGTCGACCGGCGGCTATTTTGGGGGCCGACTGGCCCAGGCGGGCCGCGACGTCACGTTCCTGGTGCGACCGGCGCGAGCGGAACGGCTGCGCGCGAGCGGGTTGCGGATCGTGAGCCCGCATGGCGACGTTACGCTGGCCCCCAACATCGTCACCGCCGGCGCGATCGAGACGCCCTTTGATGCTATTCTGTTGACGGTGAAGGCTTTCTCGCTCGATGCGGCGCTGGACGATTTGGCGCCGGCGGTGGGGCCTGACACCATGATCCTGCCGGTGCTGAATGGCATGAAGCATGTCGATACGCTGACTGCCCGCTTCGGCCGGCAGGCTGTCGCGGGCTGTGTCTGCAAGGTCGCTACATACGTGGATGACCAGGGGCGCATCGTGCAACTGAACAAGCTGCAGGACCTCGCCTATGGCGAAATGAACGGGCAGCCGTCGCCACGCACAAGCGGGCTGGATGAATTCATGCAGGGAGCCGGCTTCGACGCGCGGCTGTCGCCCACGATCGAGCGCGAAATGTGGGAGAAATGGGTTCTGCTCGCCACCATGGGCGGGATCTGCTGCCTGATGCGCGGCAGTATCGGTGACGTCGAGGCCGCCCCCAACGGCGCCGCCTTCGCGCTGGGGCTGCTTGACGAAGTCGTCTCGGTGGTGACCGCCGCCGGCCACCCGCCCAGTGAGGCGTTTCTGGCCAATGCCCAAACGACATTCACGCAAAAGGGCTCGGCGATGACGTCGTCGATGTACCGGGACCTGCAGGCGGGCAGCCCGGTCGAGGCCGAACAGATTATTGGCGATCTTCTTGCCCGGGGCCAGGCGCTCGGGGTTGCCACTCCGTTGGTCGCCGCGGCGTTCACCCACCTGTCGGTCTATCAGGCGAAGATCGCCGCAGCGAACACTTGACAGCGATAGTTCCTGTCGGTAACGGTCCAGTGATGATCACCTGCCGCCACGAGCACGCGAAGGCAAAAAAGTCCCCGTTCAAGGGGACTGGAGACCTACGCACGCGTTAAGCTTTAGCGTCACAGGATCGATCAGAACCCCGCCGGTTTGACGGGGTTTTTTTCTGCCTTTTCCCCGCCTCCGGCCTGACAGGAGAGGGAAAATACAATGACTCCACCGAATGGCATTTGGCTGCCGCTGATCACCCCGTTCCGCGACGATCGGCTGGATGAGGTGTCGCTGCGGCGCATGGTCCGACACTACGCCGCGGCCGCCGTTGATGGTCTGATCCTGGCGGCGACGACCGGCGAGGGGCTGACCCTGGACGACGCGGAAATCGAGCGCCTGGTGCAGGTGGTTGCGGGCGAACTGGAGACTATCGGGCGACGTATTCCGGTCTATCTGGGGGTATCCGGCAGCTATACGCGAAAAGTCGCCAAGACGCTGGAAGCGACCGTGCACTGGCCGGTCGATGGGTATCTGATCACCTGTCCGTATTATACGAGGCCCTCGCAAGAAGGGCTTTACCGGCATTTTCTGGCACTTGCCGATGCCACGGCGCGGCCGATCCTGATCTACAACATTCCGTATCGAACCGGCGTCAATCTTGGCAACGATACGATGCTGCTTCTGGCCGAACGCGGCAACATCGTCGGGGTGAAGGATTGCTGCGCCGATGCGACGCAGTCGTTCGATCTGTTGCGCGCCCGGTCGCCAGGGTTCGCGGTGCTGACCGGTGAGGACGCTCTGTTCTACACCGCACTGACCCAGGGTGCCGATGGCGGTATCCTCGCCTCGGCGCACATTCAGATGCAGGCCTTTGCGGCGATCCGCGATATGCTGCTGCGTGGGGATCAGCGGGCCGCGCTGACGGCATGGCAGCAACTGGTGGATCTGCCCCGGCTGCTGTTCGCCGAACCCAGCCCGGCACCGATCAAGCACTGGCTGTGGCGGGTTGGACTGATCGACAGCCCGGACGTTCGGCTGCCGATGACCCGGGTCAGCGATACACTCGCCGCCAGCATCGATCGGAGGGCGCTATGAACGATGACGTCCGCATTGATCCGTTGGACACGTTATCCATGAGCGATCTGCTCGCGCTCAATAACGCGCATGTTCGGGAACTTTCGTTGCTGGATCCGGATCGTTTCAATTATCTGGCCGGCGCGGCGTTTCTGGCGCGCCGGATCGGACACGCGGATGCTTTCCTGTTGGCGTTCGACCAGGACGCAGACTACGACAGCCCGAACTTCCTGTGGTTTCGATCACGCTACGGCAAGTTTGTCTATGTCGACCGGATCGTGGTCGCATCGCCGGCGCGCGGCCGAGGATACGCGCGCCGACTTTACACCGATCTGTTTGAACACGCGTCCCGGAGCGGCCACACGCGTGTGGTCTGTGAGGTGAATGCCGATCCGCCCAATCCAGCCTCGGATGCGTTTCATGCCGCATTGGGGTTTGCCGCGGTCGGTTCCGCGGCGATCCACGGCGGCGGCAAAACGGTCAGGTATTTCTGTCGCGAATTGACCGCCGCATGATGACTTTGCGCTAGGCCGCCTTGGCTAACGCCATTGCCCGCCACACGCGTTCCGGTGTCGCCGGCATGTCGATATGGGTCACGCCGTCGCCGCTCAACGCGTCGATAATCGCGTTGATCACCGCCGGCGGACTGCCCACGGCCCCAGCCTCGCCCGCGCCCTTTACCCCCAGCGGGTTGGAGGCACAGGGGATTTCCAGCAATTCCACCTCGATATCGGGGAACTCATTGGCCCGGGGCAGCGCGTAATCCAGCAAACTACCCGACAGCAATTGGCCGGACGACGGATCGTAAACCGTGTGCTCCAGCACCGCCTGACCATAGCCTTGGGCGACGCCGCCCGCCACCTGGCCACGGACGATCAGCGGGTTCACCGTCTTGCCGAAATCGTCGCACACGCTGTAGCGGATCAGTTCCACCGAGCCGGTTTCGGGGTCGACTTCGACTTCGGCCATGTGGCAACCGTTCGGGAAGGTGTGCGCGTCGATCGGTGCGATTTCGGCTGCGTCCAGCAGCGTCGCCGCGAGGCCAGCCGCCGCTTTTTTCCGCTGCGTGGCCGCCAGCGCGACGATATCGATGCCGCGATCGGTGCCGACGATGGAGAAACGACCTTCGGCGAAAGCGATGTCGGCCATCGCGGCTTCCAGTTCCTCGGCCGCCGCCTGTTTACCTTTCCTGATCACCGATTCCGAGGTCAGCAGGATCGCCTGCCCCTCGGAATATAGGCTGCGGGCGCCGCCGGTGCCGCCGCCGACGGGAATGGTATCGGTGTCGCCTTGGCGGATGCGGATCTTGTCGCCATCGATGCCCAGATTGTGCGCGGTCAACTGTACGTAGGCGGTTTCGTGCCCCTGACCAGTGGATTGCGTGCCGACGTAGACATCGACAAATCCATCGTCGGCGAAGCGGATTTCCGCCCGTTCGGTTGGATCGCCGCCGGTTGCTTCAAGGTAATATGCCAGCCCGAGGCCACGCCGCTTGCCCTGTTTCGCCGCCGCCGCCCGCCGGCCGGCAAACCCTGCGTAATCCATCCGCTTCGTTGCGGCATCCAGCACGATGCGGAAATCGCCGCTGTCGTAGCTTTTGCCCACCGGGGTGGAATGCGGCATCGCATCCGGCAGCACCATGTTCCGCCGCCGCAGCTCGACCTTGTCGATGCCGAGTTCCCTGGCCGCGGCATCGACCAGCCGTTCGACCAGATAGTTGCTTTCGGGACGACCTGCGCCGCGGTAGGCGTCGACCGGGACGGTGTTGGTGAACACGCCCAGCACGTTGGCATAGATCGCCTTGAAGCCGTAGACGCTGGAAAGCACGCCGGTGCCGGCATAGGTCGGGATATACGGCGCGAAGGTCGACAGATACGCCCCCATGTTGGAGACGTTGCGTGTGCGCAGCGCCAGGAATTTGCCGTCCGCGTCGATCGCCAGTTCGCCGAGGGTCAGGTTGTCCCGGCCCTGGGTGTCGCACAGGAACGCCTCCCCGCGTTCGGCGGCCCATTTCACCGGGTGGCCCAGCTTGCGCGCGGCGAAACAGGTCAGGACGTGTTCGGCGTAGAGAAACAGCTTCATGCCGAAGCCGCCGCCTACGTCGGGGGTGACGATGCGGAATTTTTCCGGATCGGTGCCAAACAATGGGCCGATCAGGTTCTTCACAAGCCAGCCGCCCTGGGTGTTCGCGTACAGGGTCCAACGGCCGGTGGTGCTGTCGAAATCGGCTAGTGCGGCGCGCGCCTCGATCGAGTTCACCACGATGCGGTTATTGACGATGGTCAGCCTGGTGATGTGTGCGGCCTTGGCGAATTCCGCTTCGGTGGCGGTCTTGTCGCCGATCTCCCAATCGAACGCGAGGTTGTGCGCGACGTCAGGCCAGACCAGCACGCCGCCTTTGTCCATCGCGGTGGGCAGATCGGTGATGGAGGCCAGGATGTCGTAGTCCACCTCGATCGCCTCGGCCGCGTCGCGGGCCTGCTTGATGGTGGAGGCGACGACGAAGGCGACCGGATCACCGACGTGGCGGACGGTGCCTTCGGCGAGCACCGGGTGCGGTGGCGCTGCCTGCGGGGTGCCGTCGCGGTTTTCGACCAAAGCCGCGCAGGGTAAGGGACCAACACCGTCGGCTTTCAGGTCGGCAGCGGTGTAAACTCCGGCGACGCCGGGCAGTTTCGCCGCCGCGGCGGTGTCCAGGCGGGTGATCGTCGCCGCGGCGTGCGGGCTTCTTAGGACCACGCCGAACAGCATGTTCGGCAGCACGATATCGTCGGTGTAGCGTCCCGCGCCTTTCAGCAGCCTGGGATCTTCCACGCGGCGGACGGGCTGGGCGAGGCCGAACTTCGTGGCGGTCATGATCTTGTGTCCTTCACAGGGCTGCTACGGTCGGACGGCAGCATGTACGGTGTCGGCCGGAAAGGCCAAGGGGGGTGCAGGATGTCCGAAGCCGATCGGCGCATTGTCGTGCTGAACACGGGGTCCTCCAGTTTGAAATTCGCTGTCTATCCGCCGCGGCCGGAGGCGTTGCCTCTGCTGTCCGGCGCCGTGGACGGTATCGGCGGTTCGGCGCATCTGAAGATCACCGGCAACACGACGCATGATGGTGCGGTCACGGCCGCCGATCCGCATGCGGCGATGCAGGTGCTGGCCGACCTGCCTGACGGTCCGCTTTCGGGCGACATCGCGGCTTTCGGCCATCGTATCGTGCATGGGGGGCCCGACCTGGACCGCTCCGTCCGGGTCGATGACGCGGTCCTGGGTCGGATCGAGGCGATTTCGCCGCTTGCCCCGCTGCATAATCCTCCGGCGCTGGATGTGCTGAAGGGGTTGCGCAAACGGTTCCCGGGCGTGCCGCATGTCGCGTGTTTCGATACGGCTTTCCATCGGGGCCATCCCGCCGTCGCGGACCGGTTCGCGATCCCGGATGCGCTGTATCAGGAGGGGGTTCGCCGATACGGGTTCCACGGCCTGTCGTATCAATACATTGCCGGGGCGATGAAGACGCAGGCGCCTGAGATCGCCGCCGGCAAGGTGGTGGTCGGCCACCTTGGGTCGGGCGCGTCGATGTGCGGGCTGGTGAACGGACGCAGCGTGGATTCGTCGATGGGGTTCACCGCGCTGGACGGGCTGCCGATGGGGACTCGGTCGGGGTCGCTCGATTCAGGCGTGATCCTGTGGCTGCAGCAGCAGAAGGGGTGGGCGGTCGAGCGGGTGGAATCGTTTCTTTACCATGATTGCGGTCTGAAGGGGCTGTCCGGGCTGTCCAACGACATCCGCGACCTGTTGGCGAGTGACGCGCCGCTGGCGAAACTGGCTGTGGAATACTTTGTTTACCACACCGCGCGTACTGCCGGCGCGCTGGCGGTCAGCATGGGCGGCATCGATGGGCTGGTCTTCACCGCCGGCATCGGCGAACACAGTGCGCCGATCAGGGCGCGCGTGCTGGACCGGTTGCGCTGGCTGGGCTTCGAGTTGGACAGCGCGGCGAATGAGAAAGGTGTTGGCCGGATCACCGCGTCCGGCAGCCGCCTCGCCGCCTTCGTTATTCCGACGGATGAGGAGCGGGTAATCGCTCGGGAGACGCTGGCGCTGCTATCGCCCGATCGTCCTTGAGCCCGACGCCGGTCAGTTTGCGGTGGCGCGCCTCGGTCATCAGCCAGGCCAGCATGTCGGCCGCGGCGGTGTAGGAGAGGCCGTCGGCGTGGATGTTGGAGATGCAGTTGCGCTCCGAATCTCGTCGTCCGACTCGCGGATGATAGGTGAGATAGATCCCGAGACTGTTGGCGACGGTTAATCCCGGTCGTTCCCCGATCAGCACGACGGAAAGGTCGGCTTGCAGCAGCGATCCGATCTCATCCCCCAAGGCAACCCTGGCCTGGGTGGCGATGACGATGGGAGCGATGGGCCAGTTGGGCAGGCGGTCGAGGCAGGCGCGCAGCAGCGGCGGGGCGTGGGTTTGGACCCCGACCGGTGACAATCCGTCGGCTATGACGAAGACCGCGTCGAAAGGTCCCGTCGGGTTGATAGGGCAGCCGAGTTGGCGTCCCAGATCGGGTCGACGCAGATACGTTTGTCGATCGGCTGCCCGGCTGTGGACTGTCACTGACGGCAGTGGCGCGATTGCCCGAGCGATTGCGTTTGTATCCAGTGGTGTATGGACGGCATCCCGAGCCCTGGCGTGGGCTAGCTGGAATTCCAGCACGTCCTTGATCGGCAACGCGTCGCCGGTGCGCCCGAGACCGATGCGTGCCCGTGTTGTTGCCCGTAATGCGATCCAGGGATCAGACATCAGTCAGCAGGCGATTCGCCGGAGGTTGGAAGCCGCGAATCCGGCCGGCTCGGTCTTTCATGTCCATGCGTTCAAGCCACGCCTCGAATTCCGGTGCGGCGCGCAGGTTGAATTGCGACCGTAGATACAGAATGTCATGGAACGAGGCGCTTTGGTAGTTCAGCATCACGTCGTCCGAACCTGGCACCGCGATCAGGAACGTCACGCCGGCGACCGTAAGAAGCGTCATCAGCGAGTCCATGTCG
>DATAZJ010000086.1:0-1819 GCA_036272115.1 Rhodopila sp.
CAGCTTCAACGGACGCTCCGGCCCGGAGCCATCCTCGTCCTCCGCAACAGGCTCTTCAGGCGGCAACCGCGCAGCGATTTCTCCCATCAGATCGGCGATACCATCGCCGTGCTCGGCGGAGACGCCGACCGGGTCGCCAAACCCCAGTTCGTAAGCGTCAAGGATGGACGATGTCGCCATCCGCCCCTCTGCCTTGTTCGCCACCAACATGACGGGGCGGGACTGCCGTCGCAACCACTGAGCAAAATGCCGGTCCACCGGGGTCAGGCCGGCGCGGGCATCGATCACGAACACCACCAGGTCCGCTTCCTGCACCGACGTTGTCGCGCCCGCCCGCATGCGGCCCGCCAGCGTTTCCGGCGCCGCTTCCTCCAGGCCAGCGGTATCGACCAGCTTCACCTGCCGGCCGCGCAGCATCGCCTCGGCTTCCTTACTGTCGCGGGTAACGCCGGGCGTATCGGCCACCAGCGCCGCCCGCCGGCCCGCAAGCCGGTTGAACAGAGTGGATTTGCCGACATTCGGCCGGCCTGCGATAACGACAACCGGCAACATACCAGGGTTCCTCAGGGTAACTCTATCGCCACGCCGTCAGCCGTGCGTCGTTGGTCACCGTCAGCAGCGTGCCATCGGCAACCACTGGCGTGAACGGCGCGGGCACATCGGACAGGCTCATGGTGGCCACTGTCGCTCCGGTCGAGGGATCCAGCGCCAGCGCCTGCTCATTTGTACCCATGACGAGCAGCCGATTGCCGGCCAGGATCGGCCCGAACCAGGTGATCGGATCTTTCTTCTTCTCCGGGTTCTCCCACCGCGGCAGGGAGGCGACCCAGGAAACCCGCGCATCGTTGATGTTCAAGGCGCCGATCTCCTGATCGGTGGAGATCAGGAACATCCAATCGCCGGCGATGCACGGTGTGTTGGCGCTGGCTACCCGCCGCTCCCACACACGGCGTCCGGTCAGCAGGTCCGCCGCGATGGTGAGGCCGCCCAGTCCGGTGGCGTAGACCAGATTGTTGCCGATCACCGGCTCGCCCCGGATGGCCAGGAATTCCACGAGGCCGGGCTGACCCTCGGCAAGGCCCAGGCCGTCGGTCCAGATCACGTTGCCGCTTTCGACGCGCACCGCCACAAGCTCTCCCGAGGCGAAACCGGCCAGCACGATGCCCTGCGCATAGGCTGGCGCCGGACTTCCCAACAGCGTCGTGGCGGTTTCGGTGGCCTGATAGGACCACAGCAGGTGACCGTCGGCGGCGGAAAATGCCAGCAACTTGCTGTTGATCGTGGTCAGGAAGATCTTGCCCTCCGCCACCGTGGGGGCCGAGCGGGCGGGAACGTCGATGCTATGGCGCCACCGCACGCCACCCCTGGCTGCGTCCAGCGCCAGCAATTCGGCCATACCGTTAACCGCGTAGAGCGTACCGGCGTCCCAGCACAGTCCACCGCCGACATTGGAGCTGTTGAGATCCTCATCTACCGTGGCGGTGCGCCAGAGTTTGGCACCGTTGCCGAGGCTGAATGCGGTGACCACTGAGTCAGAGTCCATGGTGTACACGACACCGTCAGCCACGACCGGTTGGGCGAGGATCTGCCGTCGGTATCCCCCGCCCTCGCCGACGTCCGCTGTCCAGGCCTGGCGAAGCGCCTCGCTGGCGCTCAGATTGCCCATCAGATGGGTGGGACCGCCGGCGGCCTGCGGCCAGGCCATGTCGCGGACCGGCGGCGGCAGCGCCACATTGGGGACTGCCTCATCCGGGTTGAAGCCGCGCCGCAAAGAACTTACGGGTTCCCGCTTACCCGGAAGCGGCGGCTTTTTCGTCTC
>DATAZJ010000087.1:0-18141 GCA_036272115.1 Rhodopila sp.
GGGTGCGGCGGCGCATGAGCCGGTGGTGGTGTTCGGGTCCGCCTGCAACAAGGGCATGGCGGTCGTCGCCCGCAAGGACGGGCCGATTAAGACGCTGAAGGACTTGAAAGGCAAGCGCGTCGCGATCTGGCCGGGTTCGACGCAGGAAGTCTTCATTCTGGAGCGCCTGCATATGGAGGGCATGACGATCCACGACGTCCAGTCCATACGGGTGTCGTTCAGCGAGATGCCGGCGGCGCTGGCCCGTGGCGATGTCGATGCCTATGTCGGTGCCGAACCGGGACCGGGAAATTCGCTCGCCAGCGGCGTGGGGAAGATCGTCGAGTATCCGTATTCGACCCCGATGGGCAGCCTGAACATGATCATGGCGACGCATCGTGACGTGGTGGATCAGAAGCCCGATCTGGCTCGGCTGGTGCTGAACCTGCAGAAGCAGGGCAGCGAATATGCCATGTCGCACCCCGAGGAGATGGTCGCGATGACGGTCGCGAAGCTGGGCATGAAGCGGGAAGCGGTCGCGCTTTCGGTGAAAAACGTCGAGCTGAACTGGAAGATGACCCCGGAGATGGTCGCCAATAGCAAGAGCTATGCAGCGCATATGCTTGAACTGAAACAAATCCGCATGCTGCCGGACTTTTCGACGTTTCTGGATACCAAAATCTCGGACCAGCTTTCGGTATGAGCGAAGCGGTCGACAGGCTGGCGCTGGATCCGACGCCGGCGCGCATCGATGTAACTCCGCTATTGCGGATCATCGTGCCGGTGGTGCTGCTGGCGATGTGGTGGGTGGGCACGGCGCTGAACCCGAATGGTCTGATCCCATCGCCGCATGACGTGGGCATCGCGCTGTGGGACCTCGCGTTCGGCGGCATCTACGACGATGCGTTCAGCAAGATGCTGTTGCCGGATCTGATCGCGTCCGCCAGCCGGGTCTATGGTGCGTTCATCCTGGCGGCGGCGCTGGCGCTGCCGATTGGTATGCTGATCGGGCGGCTGCGGATCGTGAAGGAACTGCTGGAACCGACGTTTCAGGTCTTGCGTCCGGTCCCGGTGACGGCATGGCTGCCGCTGTCGATGATCATTTTCGGAATTGGCGCCAAATCGGCGTTTTTCCTGGTGGCGCTGGGGTCGTTCTATCCCATCCTGGTCAACACGGTGTTTGCCGTGCGCAGCGTGGAGCCTCGGCTGTTCGAGGCGGCACAGATGCTGGGGGTTTCACCGGCTCGGCTGTTTCCGAAAGTGGTGTTGCCGGCGTCGCTGCCGGGCATCTTCACCGGATTGCGGCTGGGGTTGGGATTCGCCTGGGTGGTGATCGTGGTCGGCGAAATGACCGGGGTGCAGACCGGGCTGGGGGCGATGATCATGGACGCGCGGCAGTTGTCACGGACCGAGATCATCATTTCGGGCATGGCGGTGATCGGGGTGGCGGGATTCCTGTCCGACTATGCCGTTGTCATGCTGGGCCGGCGGCTGCTGGCGTGGAGTCCGCAGCATGGTTGAACCGCTGCTGAAGGCCGTCAATGCGGGGAAAATTTACCCGGGTGGGGTCGAGGCCCTGCGCAACGCCAACCTGACGATCACGGCAGGGGAGTTCGTCTGCCTGATCGGCACGTCGGGGTGCGGCAAGTCCACGCTGTTGCGCATGATCGCCGGGTTCGAGACCATTACCTCCGGCCAGATCACCATGCGCGGCAAGGACGTCACCGGGCCCGGTCCGGATCGTGGCATGGTGTTCCAGGATTACGGGCTGTTTCCGTGGCTGACGATCCGGAAGAACATCGCCTTTGGGCCGATCGCACGCGGCAAGCCGAAGGCTGAGGCCATGGCGACGGCCGATCGGTTCGTTGCGATGATGGGGCTCGACCGGTTCGCCGAGAGTTATCCGCATCAACTGTCGGGCGGCATGAAGCAGCGGGTGGCGATCGGCCGGGTGCTGGCCAACGATGCACAGATGGCGCTGATGGACGAACCGTTCGGCGCGCTCGACGCGATGACGCGCGAGCGGTTGCAGGACGAACTGCTGTCGATCTGGCGCGCCACGGGCCTGAGTGTGGTGTTCGTCACTCATTCGCTGGAGGAAGCGATCTTTCTCGCCGACCGGGTCGTGGTGATGTCTCCCGGTCCGGGCCGGATTGTGGCAGAAGAGCGCATCACCCTGGAGCGGCCTCGCGACGTGTCATCCCCTGAATTCAACGATATTCGCCGGCATCTGGCCTCCCTGTTGCACGCCGACCATGCGCGGGTGGCCGCTTGACGCCTGTTGCGATGGCGGAGGCGGCGCTCGCCGCCGACCGAGTGCATGGGGATCCGGCGATATGGATTTTCCGGCGGCCGGATGGCGACGTTCTGGCGGATGCGCGGGCGCTGGAGGCCGAGGGGCCTCGGGGGCGGGCGTTGTGGGGCGTGCCGTTCGCGGTGAAGGACAACATCGACGTCGCGGGGATGCCGACGACGGCTGGCTGCCCTGGATTTTCCATGATGCCGGCGGCCGATGCGCCCGCCGTGCGCCGGCTGCTGGATGCTGGGGCGGTGCTGCTGGGGAAGACCAACCTCGATCAGTTCGCCACCGGTCTGGTGGGCACGCGCAGCCCTTACGGGGTGCCTCGGAACGTGTTCGATCCGGCGCTTGTGCCGGGCGGGTCGTCTTCCGGATCGGCATGTGCGGTGGCGGCTGGGATCGTGCCGTTCGCGCTGGGGACGGATACCGCGGGATCGGGGCGGGTGCCGGCGGCGTTCGGCAATATTGTCGGGCTGAAGCCCACCACGGGCAGTGTTTCCGCGCGCGGCATGGTGCCGGCGTGCCGGTCGATCGATACAATCTCGGTGTTTGCCCGATCGGTGGATGAGGCGCTGAGCGTACAGCGGGTGATCGCGGGATACGATGTCGAGGACCCGTATTCGCGTGTCGCGCCGTTCCCCCATCTGCGGCGCGGTTCGGCTTTGGGTCGGGTCGCCATGGCCGATGTGGGTGGGCTGTGTGAGCCGGATGTCGCGGCGGCCTATCAGGCGGCTGGGGTGTTCCTGAAGGCCGAACCGATCGAAATCGGCTTGTTCCTGGAAGTGGCGCATCGGCTGTATGAAGGCCCGTGGGTCGCCGAACGCAGCGCGGCGTTACGATCGATTATCGATATGCGACCGGACGTGCTGTATCCGGCGACGCGGGCGATCTTGGAGCTGGGCCTGGAACGCCGAGCGGTGGATGCGTTCGATGCGTTTCATTTGTTGCAGGAAGCGCGGCGGGAGGCCGGGTTGTTGTTTGGCCGGTATGATGCGTTGCTGCTGCCCACGGCGCCATTTTGTCCTGGTTTGGCCGAGGTCGCGGCTGATCCGCTGGGGCCAAACCGGCGGCTGGGCTCGTTCACCAATTTCGCCAATCTCTGCGATATGGCCGGGTTCGCGGTTCCGATCGGGTTTGGGCCGAATGGGGTGCCGATCGGGGGCGTTCTGTTGGGGCCGGCATGGTCGGAGGGGCGGCTGGCGCCGCTGGCTGACGCTTTGCACCGGCAGTTTGCCTCGACCGTGGGGGCGACGGGGCAGGCACTGCCGCCGTCCGCCGAACCGGATACGCTGGCGGCTGATGAGACGGCGCTGTTCTGTATTGGCGCGCATATGGCCGGGCTGCCGTTGAATCATCAGATTACCTCGCTGGGCGGGCGGTTCCTGCGGGAAGCGCGGACACATGCGGGGTATCGGTTGTTCGCGTTGGGGAACCGGCCGGGCATGGTGCGGGCGGACGGCGGTTCGGCGATCACGGGTGAGGTGTGGGCGTTGCCGACGTCTGCTATCGGTGCGTTGCTGGTGCAGGTGCCGCCGCCGCTAGGGTTTGGTTCGGTTGCATTGGACGATGGTCCAGTCCTTGGGTTTCTGGCAGAGTCCGCCGGGATCGGGGACGCGCCTGACATTACCCATCTGGGCGGCTGGCGCGCCTGGCTGCGAACGAAATCCGGGGACTGATAATGGATGAAGCGGCTTTGGACGTGCTGATCGACGCCGGGACGGCGGTGGTTGGCATCGACATGAAACCGGAGTGGCGGCAGGCGGTGCGGATGCATCTGGCATTTTCGCTGGAACGCGCAGCCCAGGTGATGGAGGCGGATTTGTCCGACCATCTCGATCCGGCGCCGGTGTTCCTGGCATGAACGCGGTGGAGATTGCCGCGGCGGTGACGTCGGGGCGGACCAGTGCGGCTTCGGTGGTGGAAGACTGTCTGGCGCGGATCGAGCGGCTGAATCCGGTACTGAACGCATTCACCGCGGTGTTGGGTGATCGGGCTCGAGCGCGGGCCGCGGCGGGGGTGAAGGGGCCGCTGGCTGGGGTGCCGTTCGCGGTAAAGAACCTGATCGACGTGGCCGGTTTGCCGACTTTGGCGGGGTCGAAAATCAATCGGGATCATCCTCCGGCGGCGGCGGATGCGTCGTTGGTCACGCGGCTGGAGGCAGCGGGCGCGATCCTGGTGGGTGCGCTGAATATGGGCGAATACGCCTACGACTTTACCGGCGAGAACGTGCATGACGGGCCGTCTCGGAATCCGCACGATATCAGCCGGATGTCGGGCGGATCGTCGGGTGGATCGGGCAGCGCGGTAGGCGGCGAACTGGTGCCGCTGGCGTTGGGATCGGACACCAACGGGTCGATCCGGGTGCCGTCGTCGTTCTGCGGGTTGTTCGGGTTGAAACCGACCTACGGGCGGCTGACCCGGGCGGGCAGTTTTCCGTTCGTTTCCAGTCTGGATCACCTGGGGCCGTTGGCGCGGTCAACGGCTGATCTGGCGGTGTCGTATGACGCGATGCAAGGGTTCGATCCCGCCGATCCGGCTTGTGTGGATCGGCCGGTTGATCCGGTTTCCGGCGTGCTCGACAAGGGCATTGACGGGCTGCGGATCGTTTCGGCGGATGGGTATTTTCGTGCGGGGGCCTCGGCGGAGGCATTGGCGGCATTGGATGCGGTCGGGAAGGCGCTGGGTGCTTCCCGGTCGGTAACGATCCCCGAGGCGGCGCGGGCGCGCAGTGCGGCGTACATCATCACCACGGCGGAAGGCGCGGCGCTGCATCTGGATCGGTTGCGGACCCGGCCGGATGATTTCGATCCGGATGTGCGGGATCGGCTGATCGCGGGCGCGCTGGTGCCGGCCGTCGCCGTGGTGCAGGCGCAGAAGTTCCGCCGCTGGTACCAGCAAGCCGTGCTGCGGCTGTTCGAGCACGTGGATGCGATCCTGGCGCCGGCCACACCGTGCGTGGCGCCGTTGATCGGGCAGAAGACATTCGTGCTGGACGGCAAGGAAATGTTGTTGCGGCCGAATATCGGTGTCTACACGCAGCCGATCTCGTTCATCGGCCTGCCGGTGGTTGCGGTGCCGGTACCAACGGCCGCGGGCCTGCCGATCGGGGTGCAGATTATCACCGCCCCCTGGCGTGAGGATCTGGCGTTACGGATCGCTCGGTTTTTGGAGGCCGGTGGCGTTGCCCGTGCCCCGTTGCCAAAGCTGGAGGGCTGAGCGATGGACGTGAACCTGCCCGATGTGAAGGCCGAGGTCGAAGAAGCCTTTGGCCGGTATGAGGCGGCACTGGTCGGCAACGATGTGGATGCGTTGCAGGGGTTGTTCTGGGATAGCGCGCTGACGATCCGTTACGGTATCGGCGAAAATCTCTACGGCTACGATGAGATCGGGGCATTTCGGGCGGCTAGGTCTCCGGTGGGGCTGGCGCGGCGAATATCGCGCACGGTCATTACGACGTACGGGCGGGATTTCGCCACGGCCTCGACGTTGTTTCATCGGGAAACGGCGTCCGGCAAGGTCGGCCGGCAGATGCAGACCTGGGCGCGGACGCCCGATGGCTGGCGGGTGGTTGCCGCGCATGTGAGCGTGATCGACGCGTCATGACCTCGCTTTGGATCAGGGACCCGCTGGGGATCCTGGCCGAGGGGGCGGAGCGTGGGGTTGTCGTGCGTGACGGACATATCGTGGAACTGGTGCCGAGCGGTGCGGAACCGATGGCCCGGGATGCGACGGTGTTTGATGCAGGGCGACACGTGGTGCTGCCGGGACTGATCAACACGCATCATCATTTTTACCAGACGTTGACCCGGGCGACGCCGGCCGCACTGGATCGGACGCTGTTTCCCTGGTTGCAGGCGCTGTATCCGATCTGGGGTCGGTTGACGCCGGGGTACCTGGATTCCGCGGCGACCGTGGCGATGGCGGAATTGCTGCTTTCGGGCTGCACCACCACGACGGACCATCATTATGTGTTCCCGTCTGGCCTGGAATCCGCGATCGACGTGGAAGTCGAGGCGGCGCGGCGGTTGGGACTGCGCGTGGTGGTGACTCGTGGGTCGATGAACTTGTCGCAGCGGGATGGCGGGTTGCCGCCGGACAGCGTCGTGCAGGACGAGGATACGATCCTGGCGGACAGTGAGCGGCTGATTGCGCAGTACCATGATGAGTCCGAAGGCGCGATGATACAGGTGGCCTTGGCGCCATGTTCGCCGTTCAGCGTGACCCGGTCGCTGATGACGGCGACGGCGGCGTTGGCGGACCGGACCGGCGTGCGGCTGCACACGCACCTGGCGGAAACGGCGGACGAGGAGGCGTTCTGCCTGGAGCGGTTCGGCTGCCGGCCGCTGGATTATCTGGAGCAATGCGGCTGGCTGACCGATCGCACCTGGCTGGCGCACGGCATCCATTTCAATGCCGGTGAGGTCGGCCGGATGGCTCGGGCTGGGACGTGTGTGACGCATTGTCCGTGCAGCAACCAGATTTTGGCGTCGGGAACCTGTCTGGTTTGCGAGATGGAGCAGGCCGGCATGTCGGTCGGGTTGGGGGTGGACGGGTCGGCGTCCAACAATGCCTCCAACATGATGCAGGAGGTGCGGGCGGCGTTTTTGCTGCAACGTAATCGGTATGGGGTGGAGCGGGTCAGCCACCTCGATGCTCTGCGCTGGGCGACCGAGGGGTCGGCGGCCTGCATCGGCCGGCCGGACCTGGGGCGGATCGCGGTGGGGATGCAGGCGGACCTGGCATTGTTCGATCTGGAGGATCTGCGGTTCGCCGGCGCGTTGGACCCCGTGGCCGCGGTGGTGGTGTGCGGGGCGCATAGGGCCGACCGGGTGATGGTGGGCGGCCGCTGGGTCGTGGAGGATGGCGCAATCCCGGGGCTGGACATGACGGCCCTGATTCGGCGACACAATGCGGCTGCGAAAGCGCTGCACGCGGGATAGGGAGCGTTCTGTCATGGCTGATTATGATCTGGTGATCGCCGGCGGCACGGTGGTCACGGCGGCGGATATGTTCCAGGCCGATGTCGGCGTCGTCGATGGGCGCATCGCCGCGGTCGGTATTGGCTTGCGCGGTCAGCGGATGGTCGACGCGCATGGGCTGCTGGTGATGCCGGGCGGCGTCGACTCGCACTGCCATATCGAGCAGTTGCAGGCCAATGGCGGTGCCGATGAGGAGAATTTCGTCAGCGGCAGCACCTCGGCGCTGGCGGGGGGGACGACGAGCGTCATTACGTTCTCCACCCAGTTCAAAGGGCATGGGATATTGGAGCCGCTGGCGGAGTATCGGCGGCGGGCGGCCAAGGCGATGGTGGATTACTCGTTCCACCAGATCATTACCGACGCGACGGATGAGGTGATCTTCAACGAGGTGCCGCAGGTCGTGGCATCAGGCGTGCGCAGTCTGAAGGTGTTCCTGACCTACGATCCGCTGCATCTGGACGACCGGCAGTTCATCCGGGTGCTGGCGGCGGCTCGGCGGACCGGCGCGCTGGTGACGGTGCATTGCGAGAACTACGAGGCGATCCGCTGGCGGACGGCGGCGCTGCTGGCGGATGGGCGGACGGACCCGAAGTATCACGCGTGGTCGCGGCCGAGCGTTGTGGAGCGGGAGGCGGCTCATCGGGCGATCGCGCTGGCGGAGATGGTCGATCAGCCGATCCAGATTTTCCACGTGTCCTGTCCTGAAGTGGCGGAAGAGATTGTTCGGGCTCAGGCGCGGGGGTTGAAGGTCTGGGGGGAGACTTGCCCGCAGTATTTCGTTCTTTCAGCGCAAGATATGGATCGGCCGGGGTTCGAGGGGGCGAAGTTCATGTGCAGCCCGGCGCCTCGCGATGCGGCGGCCAGCGACGGGCTGTGGAAGCTGGTGCGCGATGGGGTGCTGGATGTGGTTTCATCCGATCACAGCGGCTGGAGCTACGAGACTCCGGTGGGCAAGCGGGTGCGGGGAGTCGATGCGCCGTTCAGGGATATTCCGAACGGAGTGCCGGGATTGGGGTCTCGGCTGCCGATCGTGTTCAGCGAGGGCGTATCGAAGGGGCGGATCGATCCGTGTGCCTTCGTGCGGCTGACGTCGTTCAATCCGGCTCGGTTGTTTGGGCTGTATCCTCGGAAGGGGACGATCGCGCCGGGGGCGGATGCCGATCTGGTGCTGTGGGATGCCGGCAAGGTCGTTACAATCACCAATGGGCTGATGCAGCACATCATCGACTACACGCCATATGAGGGGATGGAGGTGACGGGCTGGCCGGTCTGCACCATCCGGCGTGGCGAGGTGGTGATGCGGGATGGTGTCGTGCAGGCCGAACCCGGCAGCGGGCGGTTCCTGGCGCGTGGGCCGTATGATGCGATCAAACCCACCGGGAATGTGCCGTTCGGGTTCGATGCCAGTGCGTTTTTAGTTTGAAGGGGGCGTCATGAGCCTGATCGATATCGTTGCCGGTCCGTACACGTTCAAGGCAAGGTTTGAGGACGCGGATGCGCCGAAAACCTGCGCGAAATTCCGGTCTCTGCTGCCGTACCGGGAGCGTATCATCCATGTCCGGTGGAGTGGCGAAGGGTGCTGGATCCCGCTGGGCGATTTGGATCTGGGGCTGACCTTCGAGAACGCGACCAGCTACCCGGCGCCAGGGCAGTTGCTGCTGTATCCGGGCGGGTTCTCCGAGACGGAGATCCTGTTGGCGTATGGCGGGGTTCAGTTTGCCAGCAAAATGGGCCAGTTGGCGGGGAACCATTTCCTGACGGTTGTCGAGGGCGGGGAGAACCTGGCCGCGCTGGGGAAGATGGTGCTGTGGCAGGGCGCCCAGGCTATCGAGTTCAAGAATCCGTAGAGCGCAGGAACGATTGCAGCAGGGCGATGACCTCGGCCGGCTTTTCCTGCTGCACCCAGTGGCCGGCGCCGTCCAGCAGATGGACGCCGGTCATGCGGGTGCAGACGGTGTTCTGCATGCGCTCGATCGCGCCGTAGGTCTGGTAGATTCCCCAGTCTTGCCGGCCGGAGACGAACATTGACGGGACGTCGATGGTCCGGCCGCTGAAGACCTGCAGGTCCGTGGTGCCGACGCTTTGGGTGCGGCAGCGGTACCATTGCAGACCGCCCTGGAAGCCGATTCGTTCGTATTCACTGCTGTAGACACGCATCGCGGACTCGGGCAGCCAGGTGTTGGCGGCGATGGCATCGGGGCTGGGCATCTCCCGAGCCACGGTGGCCGGCATGGTCTGGTCGTGGTCCATGATGTAATAGGTCGGCATCTTCGCGAGTTCGGTCGCAGTCGCGCCGGCCAGGCGGAAGGGTTTGTTGTCGGTCCAGTCAGCACTTTTGTGATGGTAGTAGGCGCGCAGGAAGGCGTGCATGCCCTGCGGGCTGTTGGTCATGTCGGCGTTGGCTTCTCGGGTCGAGTAATACCATTGGTAGTGCTTGCGGGGGCGGTCCAGGATTGCCAGGGCCCTGTGGATGTCGAGGTTCCCTGGCGGTGTCAAAGCGGGTGGGCCGGCGAACGGGGCGCTCATGAGCGTGACGGAGCGGAAGAGGTCGGGACGCAGCAGGGCGCACCAGGCGGCGACGCCGGCGCCGGCGTCATGGCCGACAACGGCCACGGCCGATGGCAGGTTTAGCGCCGCCAGCAACCCGACCATGTCGCGCACGAGGTTAAGCTGTCGAAACGACGCAAGATCGCCGTCGTAGTTCGGGTCCCAGCCGGTGGTGCGGCCGAAACCGCGCTGGTCCGGGGCGATGACGTAGTAGCCGGAATCGGCCAGGGCCGGCATCACGTAGCGCCAGGCGTAGGCCAGTTCCGGGAACCCGTGCAGCATCAGCACGCACGGGTTCCCCGGTGTTCCGGCCTCCAGCAAATGGATGCGCAGGCCGTTCACGCCGTCCACGAACCGGGCACGGATACCGGTGGGAAGATCCTCCAGTGGCTGGATCATGCGGGGATGCGCACTTTCATTTCGGTGATGCCGTGGATGAAGTTGGAGTAGATGCGCTTGGGTTCTTCCACAAGTTCGATCTTCGGGAAGCGCTTCATGATCTCCTCCCACAAGATGATCAGTTGCATCTCCGCCAGACGGTTGCCGACGCAACGATGCACGCCGAAGCCGAACGACAGATGATGCCGCGGGCGGCTTCGGTCGATGATGAACTCGTTGGGGTTGTCGATCGAGTCCTCGTCGCGGTTGCCGGAGATGTACCACATCACCACCTTGTCGCCGGCCTTGATCTGTTTGCCGCCGAGTTCGGCGTCGGCCAGGGCGGTGCGGCGCATGTGGACGATGGGCGACTGCCAGCGGATGATTTCCGGCACCATGCTGGGGATCAAGGCAGGGTTGTCGCGCAGTTTCTGGTATTCGGCCGGGTGTTTGCACAGCGCCCATAGACCGCCGCTCATGGAATTGCGCGTGGTGTCGTTGCCGCCGACGATCAGCAGCGTCAGGTTGCCGAGGAATTCCGCCGGGTCGTTGACGAGGTTTTTCGTTGCCTCACTGTGGGCCAGCATGGAGATCAGGTCGAAGCCGCCGGGACGGGCGGCGCGTTCGTGCCACATGGCAGTGAAGGTGCGCACGGCGTCGGTCAGGATTTCCAGTCGTTTTTCTTCTGAATTGACAATACCGCCGGCATTGACGTCGGCGGTGGCGCAATCGGACCAGAAGGTAAGTTTGTTGCGCTCCTCGATGGGGAAGTCGAACAGCGTGGTCAGCATCAGCGTGGTCAGCTCGATCGATACGCGCTGCACCCAGTCGAAGGTTTCGTTGCGCGGCAGTTCGTCCAGCACCTTGCAGACGCGTTCGCGGATGACGGACGACATGTTGTTGAGGTTGGCGGGGGCGACGATGGGGCTGACGACCTTGCGCTGGTCGTCGTGGCGCGGCGGGTCCATGGAAATGAAGCTGGAACGGCGGAATTCCATCGGCCGGTCGGTGACGGTGATGCCGCCCAGCCTGGCCTCGGAGGAGTAGATCTCCGGGTGGGTTTCCACCGTCATGATGTCCTTGAACTTCGTGACCGACCAGAAGGACCCGTATTTGCCGTCCTTGCGGTAGTGGATCGGGGCCTCGCGGCGCAGGCGCTCGAAGTAGGGATAGTAGACGTCGTCCTGGTACAGGCGCGGATCGCTGACGTCGATCTGGTCGAGTGCCGTGGTGTAGGCATCCGAGGCAGGGTCGTAATGGACCGGTGCGTTCATGGCGAAGCCTCCCGTTTTGAAATCAGTGCTGTCCTTCCGGCATCCGCAGGACCAGGCCGTCCAGGTCGTCGGTGACCTGGATTTGGCACGATAGCCTGGAATCCGGCTGGGTGACGGCGGCGAAGCTCAGCATGCTGGCTTCCTGCGATCCCGGCACCGGCAGGCCGATGCGGTCCAACCACGCGGCATCGATATAGACATGGCACGTGGCGCAGGCGCACTCACCGCCGCAATCGGCATCGATGCCGGGGACGTTGTTGTCGATGGCGCCCTGCATCACGGATTTACCCACAGGAACCTGGATCGTGTGTGCTGTGCCGTTATGCTCGATATAGGTTATTTTAGGCATTGAACGTTCCCTGTTTGCCGGCGTTATGCCGCCAGTTCCTGCATCGATACTGACATATCCGCGATGCGCGCGCGAGTGAGACGTTTGCGTCGCTGGATGATGCGACGTCCGCCCATGAATTCGGTGGCGGCGTTGACGGCTTCCACCGCCTGGACGGTGCCATCCTCGGTCAGATGGAACAAGGCGAATTTTCCCGCGGCTACATCGCCGCGCAGGGCGATTTCGCTGGTATCGAACGGCATGCCGGCGATTTGCAGGCGCAGATCGTACTGGTCGGACCAGAACCACGGCACCTCGGGCGCCGGCGCGGGCTTGCCGCAGATGGCGGCGGCGGCCTGCTTGGCCTGTTCCAGGGCGTTCGGCACGCTTTCCAGGCGGCCGGTCCGTTCATAGAGCGGCAGCGGGCGGCTGGTGCAGTCGCCGATGGCGAAGATTGCGGGGTCGCTCGTCCGGGCCGCCAGGTCGACGACGATGCCGTTGTTGCACGCCAGGCCGGCCTCCCGAGCGAGTTCGTCGTTGGCGATGGCGCCGACGCCGATCAGCGCGGCATCGCATGGGATCAGCCGGCCGTCGCCCAGGCGGACGCCGGTGACCTGGCCGTTGGTGCCTTCCAGGGCGGCGACCTGGGCGTTGACCTCGATCGCCACACCCTGGCCACGGTGGAATGTGTGGAAGAAATCCGACAGCAGGGGGCAGGCGACGCGGGCCAGGACCCGGCTTTCGCGTTCGACGATGATGGCTTCGGCGCCCAGGGCTCGCGCGGATGCGGCGGCTTCCAGGCCGATGTAGCCGCCACCGATGACCGCCAGCCTGGCACCGGGGTACAGCGCGGCTTTCAGGCGGTCGGCGTCGGCGGCGGAGCGGAGTTCCAGCACGCCATCCAGGTCCGCCCCTGGCAAGGGCAGCCGCCGCGGGCGGGCACCCAGTGCCAGGATCAGGTAGTCGTAGGACAGCGCCTCGCCGTTCGACAGGGTGACGGTCTTCGCTGTCCGGTCGAACCGGGTCACGCTTGTGGCCAGGCGCAGCGCTATCGACGCCTCGGGGTAGAATTTGGCTGGCCGCAGCGCCAGGCTTTCGGCGGTCGCTGCGCCTTGCAGCCAGGCCTTTGACAAAGGCGGGCGCTGGTAGGGCGGGATGGGTTCGTCGCCGACCAGGGTGATCGCGCCTTGCCAGCCCATCTGCCGCAGCATGGCCGCGGCGGAGCCTCCGGCATGGCCCGCGCCGGCGATCACGATATGTCGGCTGTCCTGGTTCACCCGCTCGCTCCCGTGGTTTGTGCAGCGGATAGGAGCAGTGGGCGGCGATGGTGGCAAGCCGGTGGATATCCTGGTTTTCGCTGCGGTGCGGAATACGGTGGATTATCGCCGGTCGGAAGGCGTGTAGTAGAAAATAAATCTTTATTTGAGTCCAGTATTGCACTTCGCCAGAAAAATATCCTCTTATTCGGCGTCGACCGGCCGTTGGCCTGTCAGTGCGGGAGAAGGTGGATGATCAGCACGGCACGAATCGCAGCCTCGGGAAGCCGGACGTTGGCGCGGATGTGCAGGTGTTGGCAGCCGATGCGGTGTCGGTGGACCGAACCCGGCCATCCCTGAATTTTGCGGAGCGGACGGTCCCTCCTGGGCGATCGCGCTCCTGGTCCTGAAAGAACCCATTCCATGTTGCAATCCCACGTAATCGATATCGACGGCGCGTTCGTCGGCGCCGCGGTGCGCCTGGACAGCGGCTACCGGTTCATCGCCACCGACATGAAGCTCGATGACCTGGATGGATCGATCTGGCCGACCCTGGCCGACGTTCAGCGCCTGGCCCGGCGGCTTTACCTGGGTGGCCGTCTGACCCCGCCGCCGGCGCACTGAGCCGAAGGATTCTCCGTCCGCGTGACCACTTGCCGGCTTGGCAAAAAGGACTCGTAAAATGGTAGGCAATCTCGCCGTTCAGCAGGGGTTTGTCGGCGCCGCGATCGATATCCGCGATGTCAGTCATCGTTTCGACCGCGACGGCAAAACACTGCATATGTTGAACCGCATTTCCCTGCGTGTCGGACCCGGTGAACTGGTTTCTCTGCTGGGTCCCTCTGGCTGCGGCAAGTCAACGCTGCCGCGGCTGGCGGCGGGGCTGGAGACCCCGACAATCGGCACGATTACGGCGGACGGGCAGACGATCACCCGGCCCGATCGAACCGGGTGATCGTGCTGAGCGAGCGTCCGGCCATGGTCAAGTCCGACATCGCGGTCGACCTGCCGTTTCCGCGGCACAGCGGCGATCCCGGCCTGACTGAACTGCGCCGCGAAATCCTGGGCCCGTTGAATCTGCACGCGAACCGATAACGAAGGAACTTTCCAATGCAACTACATAGGCGGAATCTGCTGGCAGCCGGACTCGTTCTGCCAGCGATCGGAGCTCGGGCGACAGGTGCGAAAACGCTGCGGGTCGGTACCCAGAAGGGCGAGCCTGTCCTGATGGCTGCTCGGGCCAACAAGGACCTGGAGACGCTGCTGGCGCCCAAGGGCATCGGCGTGGAATGGATCGAATTCCAGTTCGGGCCGCCGCTGCTGGAGGCGATGCGGGTCGGCGGCGTCGATGTGGGTGCGGTCGGCGACACGCCGCCGGTGTTCGCTCAGGCCGCGCATGCCGACCTGTTGTATATCGCGGAAAACCAGGGGGCGCCGCAGTCGATCCTGCTGCCCTCAGGCTCGAAGATCCGGACCATTGCCGAACTGAAAGGCAGGAAGATCGCGTTCGGCCGTGGGTCCTCGGCGCATAATTTCACCTTGATGGTGCTGGAAAAGGCCGGGATTCGTTACGATGAGATCGAACCGGTCTATCTGGGCCCGGCCGATGCCAGCGCCGCCTTCCTGCGCGGCGCGATCGATGCGTGGTCGATCTGGGAGCCATATACCTCACTGTTCGACCAGCGTCCGGGCGTGCGCACGCTGGTGACGAACAAGGAAATCGGCGACCAGTTTGGCTACATCATGGGAAACGGGCCGTTCGTTAGGGCCAATCCCGGGCTGACCGCGCTGGCGTTGCAGGCCTTTACCGCGAGCGCCAAGCGGGCGCTGGGGCATCGCGATGAAGTTGCGACCCTGCTGGCTGGTGCGACCGGCATTCCCGCCGAGGTGTGGACGCGGTCCCTGGCCAGGGACCCGTTCCAGGTCCGGCCGATGAACGACGATCTGGTGCGAAATCAGCAGAAGGTTGCCGATCGATTCCGGGCACTCGGTTTATTGCCGGTCGACATCAAAGTCGCGGACGACGTCTGGCACGCCGGCGTTTGAGGAGATTTGAAAATGACACTCGATCTGTTCTGGTTTCTGCCCACCAGTGGCGACGGTTCCTATCTGGGGACGGAGAAAGGGCATCGCCCGGCCGATATCGGTTACCTGCGGGACATCGCGCAGGCGGCGGATCGACTGGGGTTTGGCGGGGTACTGCTGCCCACGGGCAGCAATTGCCTGGACGGCTGGATGGTCGGATCGGCGCTGGCGCCGCAGACGGAACGATTGAAGTTTCTGCTGGCGCTGCGGCCGGGTTTCCTGACACCGGGGCTGGCGGCGCGGCAGTCGGCGGCGCTGGACCGGATCAGCAACGGACGGCTGCTGCTGAACATCGTCACCGGCGGGCAACCGAAGGACCTCGCGGGCGACGGGCTGCTGCTGGAGCACGATGAGCGGTATGTGCTGACGGATGAGTTCCTGCGGATCTGGCGGCGGCTGCTGACCGACGGGACGGTTGATTTCACCGGCAAGCATCTGACGGCCCGTGAGGCCAGACTGGGTTCCTTCGACAGCGTGCGGAAACCGTATCCGCCGTTGTGGTTTGGCGGGTCCTCGCCGGCGGGGATCGAGGTGGCGGCGGATCATGTCGACACCTACCTGACATGGGGAGAGCCGCCGGCTTTGGTGAAGCAGAAGCTGGATGCGGTGCGTGCCAGGGCCGCGGTTCGTGGACGGACGCTGTCGTACGGGCTGCGCGTGCATCTGATCGTGCGGGAGACGGATGAGGAAGCCTGGGACGCCGCCAACCGGCTGATCAGCCATCTGTCGGATGAAACCATCGCATTGGCGCAGAAGCGGATGCGGGAAGACACCGATTCGGTGGGTCAATTGCGGCAATTGGACCTGCATGGCGGGCGTAGGGACAGCTTGGAGATCAGTCCAAACCTGTGGGCCGGCGTCGGACTGGTGCGGCACGGCGTCGGGACCGCTCTGGTGGGCAGTCCGGAGACGGTGGCGGAACGGTTGCGCGAATACCAGGCACTCGGGGTGGGGACGATCATCGCCTCTGGGTATCCGCATCTGGAGGAAGCCTATCGCGTCGCCGAACTGCTGTTCCCGGCACTGGGGATTGGCCAGCGAGCGTTTGAGCCGGGGCGGGATTTTCGCGCGGCGCAGGTTCGGGTGGCAGCGGAATGATTCGCCGGTTGCTGTCGAGGCTGGCGGGTCTGCTGGCCGAAACAGCGTGGCCGCCGGCATCCGATGAATGGTTGAAGAAGGATAGGAATCGATGAAGCGCGCGCTGCCGTGGATTGTTCCGGCGACGATCCTGCTGCTGTGGCAGGTCGCGTCCGGGTTCGGGGTGATCGCCGACCAGGTGATGCCGGCACCGTCCGCCGTGGCCGAGGCGTTCTGGCGGGTCGCGCGCAGCGGCGAACTGCTCAGCGACATCGAAATCAGCACATGGCGGGCGTTCGCGGGATTTGCCGTCGGCGGCGGCATCGGCTTCGCGCTTGGCATGCTGAACGGGCTGTCCAGCCTGAGCGAGAAGCTGACCGACAGCACGCTGCAGATGCTGCGCAACATTCCACACCTGGCGCTGATCCCGTTGGTGATCCTGTGGTTCGGCATCGGCGAGGAAGCCAAGCTGTTCCTGGTGGCGCTGGGCGTGTTCTTCCCGATCTATGTCAACACGCTGCACGGCGTGCGTTCGGTGGACCGGCAGTTGCTGGAGATGGGGCGGGCGTACGGCATGTCGGAAGGCGCGATCTTCTGGCGGGTGGTGTTTCCCGGGGCGCTGCCGTCGATTTTCGTCGGCTTGCGCTACGGGTTGGGGATCATGTGGCTGACGCTGATCGTGGCGGAGACCATCTCGGCTTCCTCCGGCATTGGCTACATGGCGATGAATGCGCGTGAATTCATGATGGTCGATGTCGTTGTCGTTTCGATCCTGATCTATGCCGCGCTGGGCAAGCTGGCCGACAGCGTCGCCCGTTGGCTGGAACGCACCTGCTTGTCCTGGAATCCTGTTTACGCGGAGGCCTGAGCCATGAACGTCAGTGTATTGGATAACGAACGCGACACCGATCTGCGGGTGACATCGACGGGGGCGGCCGTCAGCCTGCGTGGCGTGACCAAGGCATTTGGTGCGCAGACCGTGCTGCACGGGCTCGATCTGGATATACCGGCCGGCCAGTTCGTTGCGATCGTCGGGCGCAGCGGCTGCGGCAAGAGCACGTTGCTGCGGTTGTTGGCCGGGCTGGATCGGCCGACCGGTGGGACGATCGCGATCGATGGTGCGGCCGGCGGCTGGAAGGACAGTGTGCGGCTGATGTTCCAGGAGCCCAGATTGCTGCCGTGGCAGTCTGTCGCGGCGAATGTGGCGGTCGGGCTGTCGCACGCGCCGCGCGGGGCGGATCGGCGCCGGTTGGCGATCGAGGCGCTTGGGCAGGTCGGATTATCGGGACGGGCGGCCGAATGGCCCTCGGTGCTGTCCGGCGGGCAGAAGCAGCGTGTCGCGCTGGCTCGGGCGTTGGTGAGCCATCCCGAGATCCTGGCGTTTGATGAGCCGCTGGGGGCGCTCGATGCGCTGACCCGGATCGAAATGCAGGCGCTGATCGAGCAGGTGTGGGAGGATAAGGGGTTTACCGCGATCGTGGTGACCCATGACGTGACCGAGGCGGTGGCGCTGGCGGATCGTATCCTGCTGCTGGATGCGGGGCGGGTGGCGATGGACGTGACGGTGGACCTGCCACGGCCGCGCCGGCGCGGCGATCCGGCGGCGGCGGCGATCGAGGGGCGGATTCTGGATCGGTTGCTGGGGCGGTAGGGGCTGGGTTGTTGTTTGTTGGGGCAGTGTGCGTGAACGGCACCGTCATGTGTCTGGGGCGAGTCCGCTTTTCACGCAGAGATCGCAGAGCGTGGCGTAGAGCACGCTAAGAATATAACATTCCGGCGATGGCCGGCGACGGTGGTTCGTGATTTCGGGATGCGCCTGAAATCGGGGTCGGGTCGTGATTGGGGAAAACAGCCTTCTCGGCCTGCTCTGCGCCAGAGCCTGTCCGAAATTCTGTGTGTGAGGCATAACCGAGGCGCGGGAGCGTATTATGCCGAGCAA
>DATAZJ010000088.1:0-2446 GCA_036272115.1 Rhodopila sp.
GTTTCCCGACGGCGTACCCGGCTATGGCACCGACGATGGCGTTACCGTCCAGACACGCCTTCACCCGGAGCAGATGCCGCTTGGTGTGCGGGAGGGCGCCTTCGTGTTCACGCCGCAACTCGATCAGGGCTATGGCTACACCAGCAACGCGCTGCCCGGACCGTATCGCCGGGGCAGTCTGCAATTGGTGACCTCGCCCAGCCTCGGCGTGGCGTCGGACTGGTCGCGCGATGCCTTTGGTGCGCTGGTGTCGGTGCAGGATACTCGCTACCTCTCGCTACCCAGCCAGAGCCGCACCGACGCGACGGTGTCCGCCGGCGGTCGGGTTGATATCGGCAACGACAAACTCACCGTCGCCGCGGCCCACATCGCGGCGCACGAGGACCGCAGCCAGCTTGACACCGTCGCCAGCGACCGTCCGATCGCCTTCGATCTTGACGACGTGCGGGCGTCCTACGCGATCAATGACGGACGCTGGAGCATTGTGCCGAACGTCCATGTAACCAACTGGACGTACGACTCCACGACGCTGCTGGGCATTCCCGCCAGCCAGGCCTACCGCAACCGCCTGGTGACCCAGGGCGGCGTCAGCGTCAGATACGAATTCGCGCCGCTGCGCAGTGTCATGCTGGTGGTCCGGGCGGTCGACCAGGAATACACGCGGACGCCGGCCGGCCAGCCCAGCCCGGATTCCACCGCCTATCAGGTCCTCGCGGGCGTCGATTACGACGATGACGCGGTATGGCACCTGCGGGCATTGGTCGGTGGCGAGTCGCGCCGTTTCAGCAGCCCGCTGTATCCCCAGCAGAACACCCTGATCGCCGAGGCCAGCGCCGCCTGGTCGCCGAGCGGACTGACCACCGTCACCGCCACGGTCGGCCGCGATACGGAGGACGCGGAACAGGAGGGCGTTTCGGGCCTGATCTATTCGTCCGCTAGGCTGACCATCGACCACGAGTATCTGCGGAATTTGCTGTTCAGGGCCTCGATCGGGTTGCAGCGAGCGGATTTTTTCCAGGGTGGCCATCAGGTCGGCGCCACCGCCGGGCTGGGCATCACCTGGGTGATGAACCGCAACACGCGTCTGCTGTTCACCTACGATCAGACCGACCTGCACGGGTCCACCATTCCGACCGATGCGCTGGTGACCGGCTACAGCCGAGGCATCGGCCTGATGACGCTGCGTCTCGGTCTATAGCGATGGCAATCCAATTGCTGGGGATTTCCTTCGCCGCTCTCGATCTGCCGGCGGCGGCGGCTCGCATTGCCGAGCGGCCCGCGGATGCGCCGTTCTGTTATGTGGTGACACCGAATGCCGACCATCTGGTGCGCCTCGATCGTGACCCCGGGTTGCGCGCGATCTACCAGCGTGCGGCGTTGTGCCTGCTGGATTCCCGGGTCGTCTTCGGCCTGTGCCGGCTGTTCGGGCTGCGGGCGCCGCCGGTGGTGCTGGGCAGCGACCTGACGGCGTATCTGCTGGCGCGGCATCTCCGGCCGAACGAACGCATCACCGTCGTCGGCCTGTCGCCGGCCTGGCTGCCGGCGCTGGTCCGGCGCTGCAACCTGGCCCCGCCGGCCCATCACTATCCGCCGATGGGCTTCGAGCATGACCCGGAGGCCTTTGCCGCCGCCGTTGCCTTCGTCCGCGATCACCCGTCGCGGTTCGTGTTCCTCGCCGTCGGTTCGCCCCGGCAGGAACGTTTGGCGGCGGCGATCGAGGCGGCGGGTGGTGCCACCGGCACCGGGCTTTGCATCGGTGCCAGTCTGGAGTTTCTGGCCGGCGCACGCCGCCGGGCACCCCGGTTCATGCAGCGGGCCGGCTTGGAGTGGCTGTTCCGGCTGGCATCCGATCCGGGCCGGCTGCTCCGGCGCTACCTGATCGATAGTCCGGCGGTCATCGCTTTACTGCTGAAGCAACGTTGGACGGGCGGCCCAACGGACGCAGCGCCTCACGGATGAGCCGGCGCAGCCATGACCCGCGATGGACGCGATCGTTGCGCGCCAGATAGAGCGCGCTGGCGGGGGGCATCGGTGTCGATCGCGTAAGCGGAACCATGTGCTTCGCCGCCAGGATCGCTCGCGTGGTCTGTGCCAGCAATCCGTTGCGAATCCCCCGCAGCAGATACCCGGCGATGCGAGGCACCAGCGCCGGCCAGCTTCGACCCAGCTTGCGTTCTATGTAGAGACGGTTTCGCACGAAATAGAACCAGCGGGTGGCGGTCCAATTGACCCGCTGCTCGGCGGTGACCTTGTGGCGGATGACGATGTCGCCGCGGTAGCGGATGCGCCAGCCCAGGGCGATGGCCCGCAGGCAGAAATCGAACTCCTCCCAGCAGAAGAACAGGCCGGGGTCGTAACCGCCGGCCTGTTCCCAGGCCGTACGCCGGATCGCATGGCCGGCGCCGACGAAGGTGACGGCGTCGAAGCTTTCCTCCGAACAGGACCG
>DATAZJ010000089.1:0-4732 GCA_036272115.1 Rhodopila sp.
GATGGCGGGGATGCCTTCCAGCACGCTGCCCAGGACGATGAAGGCCAGGATGGATACGGCCATGAAGCCGGCGGCGCCGCCGGGCATGGTGGTCATCGCGGCGGCGAGTTGGTGGGAGAAGCCGGATTGGGTCAGCGCCCAGGCCATGCCAGTGGCGGTGCCGATGATCAGCAGGATCGCGCCGGAGAGCGAGGCGGTCTCCACCAGCATGGGGTAGAGGCGGCGTAGCGGGAACTGGCGGTAGACGACGATGCCGACGATGATGGCGTAGACGATGCCGATGGTGGAGACCTCGGTGGCGGTGGCGATGCCCTCGATGACGGCGGCGCGGATGACGAAGGGCAGGACCAACGCGGGCAGGGAGACGATGAAGGCTTTGCCGATGACGCTCCAGGGCGGGCGGGTGACGCCGGCCATGTTTTCCTTGCGGCCTCGCCAGCGGGCGATGAAGGCCAGGGCGATGGCCAGGACGGCGGCGGGGACGAGGCCGCCGGTGAACAGGGCGGCGATGGAGACGCCGGTGACCGATCCGATGGTGATGAGGACGAGGGAAGGGGGGATCGTCTCGCTCATGGCGCCGGAGGCGGCGAGCAGGGAGACGAGTTCGCCTTCGTTGAAGCCTCGGCGCTTCATGTCGGGGAACAGGATGGGGGCGACGGCGGCCATGTCGGCGGCTTTCGAGCCGGAGATGCCGGAGACGAGGTACATGGCACCGAGCAGGACGTAGGAGAGGCCGCCTCGGACGTGGCCGAGGAGGGCGGAGAGGAAGTTGACCATGGCGCGGGCCATGCCGGTCATCTCGATCAGCAGGCCGAGGAAGACGAAGAGGGGCACGGCCAGCAGGATGAGGGAGGACATGCCTTCGTCCATGCGGGAGACGACGACGGTGAGCGGGGTGCGGGTGAGGGTGGCGAGGTAGGCCAGGGTGGCGAGGCCGAAGGCGAAGCCGATGGGGACGGACAGCAGGACGGCGGCGCCCAGCAGCAGGACGAAGAACAGCACCAGGTTCCAGTTGCCGAAAGCCAGCAGCCAGGGCGCGGCGAAATGCAGCACCGCCGCGACGGCCAGCACCACGGCCACGCCAAACGCCGCATCCTGCCAGGACAGGCGCAGCAGGCGGGTCAGCGCGGTGATCAGCATCAGTATGCCGCCGACCAGGATGGCGACGGCCCGGTAGGTGTCGTGGATGCCCAGCGCCGGGGTCTGGATGAACCACTGGTCGGACGCGTAGTCCCAGGCGGGGGGCACGATCATCAGCAGGAACGTCGCCACGGCGGCGGCGGCCAGCGCGTCGGTGCGCGCTCGGCCGGCGGGGGACAGGCCGCCGGCGATGGCGGTGAGGCGCATGTGTTCGGCGCGTTGCAACGCGATCACGCTGCCCAGCATCGCCAGCCAGAGGAACAGGATGGAAGCCAGTTCGTCGGTCCAGATCAGCGGGGCATGCAGCACGTAGCGGGCGACGACGCCGGCGAACAGCACCACGACCTCGGCCACCACCAAGATCGCGGCGGGGATTTCGGCGGCCAGCCGCAGCAAGATTTCGATGCGGCTGGCGACGGTGAGGCGGGGCGGCGTGGCGATGGGCGTCGGCGTCTGCTTCAAGACAGGGTGCCGACTTCCGATTCCAGGATGCTCCAGGCCTGGTCACCGTATTTCTTTTTCCACTCGGCATAGAAGCCGGCGGTTTTCAGGGCCTG
This sequence comes from Rhodopila sp., assembly GCA_036272115.1. GTDB lineage: Bacteria > Pseudomonadota > Alphaproteobacteria > Acetobacterales > Acetobacteraceae > Rhodopila. The sequence continues at coordinate 1,698 of DATAZJ010000089.1, forward strand.
GCGGAAGGCGGGCTTGTCGACCTCGACGAAGGTGAGGCCCTTGGTCTTCAGGTCGGCGGCGACCGAACCGTTCAGCTTGGCGATGTCGGCGCGTTCATCCAGCGCGGATTTGTTGAGTTCGCGGGCGACGATCGCCTGGGTGGCCGCGGGCAATGTCGCAAAACTGCGCTTGTTGGCGAGCATCCAGAAGCCGTCCCACATGTGGCTGGTCATGGAGACGTATTTCTGCACTTCGTAGAGCTTGGCGATCTCGATCAGGGAGAGCGGGTTTTCCTGGCCCTCGGCGATTTTTGTTTGTAGGGCGGAATAGACTTCCGAGAAGTTGATGCTGATGGGCGAGGCGCCGAGGGCCTGGAACATGCTGGTCCAGAGCGGGGAGACGGGGACTCGGATCTTGAAGCCCTTGAGGTCGGCGGGGACCTTGATCGGGTGGGTGGAGCTGGTGATCTGGCGGAAGCCGTTGTCCCACATCTTGTCCATCGCGGTCAGGCCGCGCTTGTCGATCTCCGACCGGACATAGGCACCCAGCTTGCCGTCCATCGCCTTCCAGACGGTGTCGTAGTCCTTGAAGGCGAAGCCGATGCCGTTGATCGACGCGGCGGGCACCAGGGTGGACAGGATCAGGCCGGACAGGGTGAAGAAGTCGATCGCGCCGGAGCGGAGCTGCGACAGCATGTCGGTGTCGGAGCCCAACTGGTTGTTGGGGAACACCTGGATATCGACGGCGCCGTTGGTGGCTTTTTTGATGCGGTCGGCGGCTTCCTGCTGGCGGACGCTCTGCGGATGGGTGACGGGCGAGTTGTTCGCCAGCTTCAGGCTGAAGGTGGCCGCTCGGGCTGAGTTTGTGTTGATGGCGAACAGCGGCAGCGCGGCCCCGGCGAGCAGGGTGCGGCGATTTAGGGCGGTCATCTGGGGATCCTTGGGCGTTTCGGTTGGGGCGTTTCTGTTTGCGGTCGTGTTGGGGCGGGCAAAATACCCGGTGACGGTCGCGTGGCAAGGGGTTTAGCTGGGGGGCCGCCAAGGGGGGGGCCATTTTGTCGACCTGTGGCCAAAACCGCGCGGCTGGTCAGGAAAATCTCTATATTTGAATTGATGGTCATGATGGCCTGCCTGCTTGTGGACGGCGCGGGTACCGAGCCCCGGGGCGGCCCGTTTCGCTTTTGCCTGCCGGCGCGGGGCCGGGTGATGGCGCTGGGGGCCTGGCAGGACGGGCGGCTGTCGCCGGGGATTGGCGCTGTCGTGGGCTGGTGGCGGGGGCGCCGTGATGGGGTGGGGTGCGTCCGACGGCAGTAACCGGCTATGCCGGATCGGCTTCTGCGATTAGGCTGGGGGCATGACCGACAGCCCCTATTTATTCAAAGCGGCGGATCATCCGCTGCGTGACGCCACCGATCGCCTGAAGGTGCGGGAGGCGGTTTCCGGCTTCGGCATCGCGTTGCGCTATCAGGAGCGTGGGCCTGACCCGGTGCCGGCGCCGGAGGGGGCGTGGTGCGAGACCGGGCACTCGATCTTCGTGCTGTCCGGGCGCATCCGGTACCGGTTCGATACGCACAGTGTGGAGGCGGGTCCGGGCGACATGCTGCACATTCCGGCCGGCGCGGACCATCGGCATAAGCCAAGCGTTCCGGGGCCGGAAGCGGTGCGTTATGTGCTGACGGAATTTGAATAGGCCCTCATTCGAGGGATCGCCGTTAGGCTGACTTGAGTGAACCGCTCGGTTTGAACATGAACCTGGGCGCGGTCGTGTTTTGCTTTGGCCGCATGATGTCATGCGGCCCGGGCTGAGTTCAATGCGATCAGGTTTTGATTTGATTGCGTGATTCGCGCTCGTGAACACGAAGTCCAACGCGATCATGCTCTCTGTAAACTTTTTGGTAGGGATTGCAGCCTAGTGTCGGTCGATGGAGACCGAATAGATGCTGTCGTCCGCGGTGCGCGGCCTGTTTCGACGATCATCGTCACGCCCCACGGGGGACGTGCGGCCCATGGCCCTTTCCATCGGACGTGGGCCGGCGGTGGTTGACGTCGCGTTGGCGGAGGCGCCGTCTCCGGCGGTCTGGCCGGCCGGCCGGCTTGCGCTGACCGATCAGTTGTGGGGTTCGGGCTTCGTCTTTCCCGGCGGCGAGATCGAAACCCTGCGGCTGACCCGTCCGCTGGGGCTGTCGGCGGCGGCCAGCCTGCTGATCGTCGGTGTCGGCAATGGCGGGCCGGCGGCGGCGGTGGCGCGGAACCTGGGGGCGTGGGTGACCGGCCTGGACACTGATCCGTCGCTGCTGGCGGCGGCGCAGGGGCTGGTCCAGCGGTCGCAGTTGACCAAGAAGGTCAGCATCAAGGCGTGGAACCCGGACGATCCGGCGTTTGACGCCAGGACGCATCATCATTGCCTGGCGCTGGAGCCGTTTCAGCGCGGGCGGCCCGAACCGATCCTGGACGGTCTGGCTCGGGCGCTGAAGCCGGGCGGGCAGATGGTGATCACCGGATTGACGGCGCCGGTGCCGCTGAATGCGGCTGATCCGACGGTGCGAAGATGGGCCGAACTGGAGCACCGCGATCCGGCCCATCTGGTGGCGCCCATCGCGGTGACCCGGATGCTGGGACGGGTCGGGCTGGATGTCCGCGTGGCCGAGGATATGTCGCAGCGGCACCTGGATCACGCGATGCTGGGCTGGCGGGTGCTGCTGCGCGATCTGGACCGTAAGCCCAGCCGGCAGGAGGCGGTGGTGCTGGTGCGGGAGGCGGAGATGTGGCTGCTGCTGCGGCGACTGGTCAAGGACGGCCGGCTGCGGATGATGCGCTGGCATGCGATCTCCCACGTGCCGATGGTGTGATCGGGTTGGTGGAGCGTGTCGTGCGATGCGGGCGGGGCCGTTTGCTTCCGAATGCGTGTCGACTGGATGGTTGGGCGGTGTGCGGAGATGACGGGGTCGCTTGAGGCGGCCCATAGGCGCGCGCCGTCATCGCGGGCGAAGGGGTGCTGTCCTTGGGTGGCAGCGCTTGACTTGACAGAGGCGTGGATGGCGGCCCTTCGGCCACCA
>DATAZJ010000090.1:0-2899 GCA_036272115.1 Rhodopila sp.
GCCTTGGACGTAGATGGGGCCGGTCATAAGGTGGACGCCGGGGTTGCGGTCCTCGGGTGGGATCGCGTTGAAGATTTCGTGGATTCCGGCATCCATCATCAGTTCGGGGGCGTCGCCGGCGTGATGTGTCAGCGCCTCCACCCGCACGATGTCGCCGTTGGCGATGGTGATCGCCGGGGCCAGAGCGGCGTCGAAATAGCCCCAGTGAACCGTCGCCGGCGTGGCCCGCAGTTCGTGCAGCACCGGGCGCAGACTGGCGCGTTCCGCCTGATGTTCGTCGTTGACCAAGGTCATTTCGGTTTGCCTCCTTAAACGCCGCCCGCTGGTTCGACGCCGGCGCGGATACCGGCGATCAGATCGATCTCCACCGCCGCGCCGACCGCCAGTCCGGACACGCCGACGCAGGTGCGGCTGGGCAGCGGACCCTTGAACCAACTGGTGTAGGCGGCATTGAACGCGTCGTAGTCGTCGAACGACGTCAGGTAGACCCGCACCATCAGCGCGTCGTCGAACGTCAGGCCGAATTTGGCCAGCACCGCCTCCAGATTGCGCTTCACCTGCATGGATTGCATGACGATGCCGCCCGCGACCATCTTGCCGGTCGCCGGATCGGTGGGCATCTGGCCGGTGACGAACAGCATGTCCCCCCATTGGGTCGCATGCGCGAACGGCCCGACCTGTGGGGGCACGCCATCGTCCGGCGAGAACACGAATGTGCGCTTTTCGCGGGTCATGCTGTCGGCTCCGTTATGGTTTCCGCGCCCATGACCTGAAGGAACCGGGCGGTCAACGGATGTTTCGGCCGGGTCAGCATCTCGTGCGCCAGACCTTCCTCGGTCACCTTGCCATTGCTGAGAAACACCACCCGATCGGCCACTTCCTTGGCGAATCGCAACTGGTGGGTGGAGATGATCATGGTCAGGCCGTCCTCGATCGCCAGCCGCCGCACGACCTCCAGCACTTCCCCAACCAATTCCGGGTCCAACGCCGAAGTCGGCTCATCCAGCAGCAGGACGCTCGGTTTTGGCGCCAGCGCTCGGGCGATCGCCACGCGCTGCTGCTGGCCGCCGGACAAATGCCGGGGCAGCGCGTCGGCGCGATGCGACAGACCCACCCGATCCAGCAGTTCGTTCGCCCGCTGGTCCGCCGCCGCTCGGGACATGCCATGCACCCACCGCAGCGGCCCCGCCACGTTCTCCCGAGCGGTCAGGTGGCTGAACAGGTTGAACTGCTGGAACACCATGCCGACGCCGACATTGGCACGTTCCCGCGCCAGCGCGCGCGGCGACAGTTTCGCGCCGTCCGCGCGATAGCCGAGGCGCTGGCCGGCGACCCGCACGGTTCCGTTGTCCCATCCCTCCAGCAGGTTGATGCACCGCAGCAGCGTGCTCTTGCCGGTGCCGCTGGGACCCAGCAGGGCGATGACCTCGCCGGATCGGATGGTCAGGTTCAGGTCCCGGAAGACGATGTGGTCGCCGTAGAGCTTGCTGAGGTCGCGCACCTCGACCGCCGCCGCCGCCCGCGCGAGCGCTTCGGTCCGCATGGCCCGATCCGCGGCCGTCGTGGTGGCGATCAACGGCAGTGCCGCATCAACCCCGAACGAGGGGAGCGCCGCCGCGATCTCCGGGTGGGCCGGGGGCGGGGTCCGCGTGTGACGCCAGGGCAGCATGCGGGTGAACAGGTCGCGTGGGCGCGGCCGGTCCAGGTCCAGCATGGTTTCGGCAAACAGTTGCAGCGCGCTGACGGCGCCGGTCAGCGCCAGGTACATCAGCCCCGAGGCGAAGAAGATCGAGAAGAAATCGAACGTGGAGGATGCAAGCTGGGTGCTGCGCAGCGTCAGTTCCTCCACGGCGATGACCGAGGCCAGGGACGAATTTTTCAGCGCCGACACGGCTTCGTTGCCCAGGCCCGGCACCATGGTCCGGATCGCCTGTGGCGCGATCACCCGCCGCATCAGCACCAAGGGGGTCATGCCCAGCGCCTGCCCGGCCACCACCTGCCCCGGTTCCACGCCGAGAACGCCGGAGCGCAGGATTTCGGCGATGAACGGGCCCTCATTCGCCGCGAGGGCCAGCCCGGCGGCGGCGACCGAACTCAGCCGCAGCCCGATATGGGGCAATGCGTCGTAGGCGAAGACCAGTTGCAAGATCAGCGGCGTGCCGCGGAAGATCACCGCGTAAGCACGCGCGATGATGGACAGCGGACGGAAGCGGCAGAGCTGCATGCTCGCCAGCAGCAGCCCCACCCCCAGCCCGCCCAGCAATCCCAGCCCGGTCACTTCAAGAGTGAAGATGATCCCCCGGTAGAGATACGGCAGGCTGAGGTAGTGAACAAAGAGATCCATTACTCGGTCAGGATGTGGGGCGCCTCGAACGTGCCGGAGTCGAGCGACCACTTCTTGAGCATGGCGACCTCACCGCCCGACTTCTGGACTTCGATCAGCGCCGCCAGGATGGCATCGCGGAACTTCGTCTTGCCCTTGGGCACGGCGATGCCGACGGAGTAAGGCAGGGTGACCGCGACCGATTTGCTGAGCTTGTCGGGATAGGCCTTGACCGCCTGATCCACGGTGTTGACGTCGTTGACGTAGGTGTCGGCGCGTCCGGCCAGGATCGCCTGGATGCAATCGGCGTTGTTGTCATAGAGCTGCATGGTGGGTACCGGCTTGCCTGCCTTCTTGCAGGCATCGTCCAGGTTCTGGATCAGCGGCACCTCGACATAGCCGGTGTTCTCCGCCGCCGCGTCGCCGCACATCGAGGTATTGATGCCCGTGATGTGCTTGGGATTGCCCTTCACCACCAGCACCCCGTCGAACACTTTCGAGTAGGTGATGAAGTCCGCCGCCTTCGCACGTTCCTTCGTGGCATAGATGTCGGAGATCACGATGTCCGCCTGACCG
>DATAZJ010000091.1:0-9937 GCA_036272115.1 Rhodopila sp.
CCGTTGATGGCGCTTGCGTTGCCCGGCAGGTTCAGCCAGCGGGCAAGCCAGGCAGGCAAAAGCGTCGCCCAGCCATCGGAATGACCAGTCAGGAAACTTGACAGAAACATTTCACGCAGCAACGCGCCGATGGTAACCGCCCGCGGACCGGCGATCGCCAACCAGTCGCTCGATCCGCTGAGCCGGCCAGCGGCGACATGGGCATCGGGCCACAGCAGAAGCCAGGCGGCGGCGAGAATCAGCGACCCGATCATGGGGATGCCCAACCGGATCACGCGGCGCGCCACGCCGCTGAAAACGGCGAACGGCCGTGGCTCGAAGGAGTAGGTGAGAGCGGTGCCGCTGATCAGGAAAAACAGAAACACCGCGGCGTCGCCATCGACGATGATAAACAGCGGCGAATGGACGAAGAGGCGTTCCCAGTTGTGTCGGACCAGCGGCGGCGAGACCAGGCCGATGGCAGGGAGAAACGCCGCGCAATAGTGCAGCAGCAGCACCTGCACGGCTGCGATACCGCGCAGGCCGTCAAGAAATCGCACACGCTCGCGGTCCCGCATCGTCACCAGATACCAACAGGTTCGTCTGGGGGTATGCCGGCGGTATGACCGGGTCAAGCGGCGTGTCCATTCCACGAGATGGCCGACCGTTCGTGATCCCGTCTCTTGCGGTCATCCGGCGGGTCGTGCGACGACTTCACGGAATGCTGCCACCCCAGCAGCCGGAGGACACCATGGACCAGACCCTCGACGCCCTGCTCGGATTTGCCCCTGACTACGACTCGCCGATCCCGTATATGCGGCGCACGCGTGAGTATTATGCGGCGATCGGCTACACCACACCGTATCGCTGGGCGCATTATCTGGACGCGCCGTTCACCAAGCTGAGCAAGCCCCTGAGTCAGTCCAGGATCGCCATCGTGACCACCGCTGCGCCCTACCAACCCGACAAGGGCGACCAGGGTCCCGGTGCGCCCTACAACGGCAGCGCCAAGTTCTATACGGTCTATTCCGGCGACACGGCGCACGACCACGATCTGCGCATCTCCCATATCGGTTACGACCGCACCCACACCACCGCCACCGACAGCGGCACCTGGTTTCCTCTGCCGGCTCTGCGGGCAGCGGCCGCCGCCGGCCGGATCGGTGCGATCGCGCCCCGCTTCCATGGCGCACCGACCAACCGCAGCCATCGCGTCACGGTGGAGACGGACGCGCCGGAAATCCTCGACCGGGTGCGCCAGGATGGTGCGGATGCCGTCATCGTCGTGCCCAACTGCCCGGTCTGCCATCAGACCAGCACCCTGGTTGCCCGCCACCTGGAGGCCAACGGCGTGCCCACCGTCCTGATGGGCTGCGCCAAGGACATCGTCGAGCATGCCGGCGCGCCGCGCTTCCTGTTCAGCGATTTCCCTTTGGGCAACAGCGCCGGCAAGCCACATGATCCGGCTTCTCAGGCACAAACCCTGGAACTGGCGCTGCATCTGCTGGAAACCGCCGCCGGCCCACAGACCACGATGCAATCGCCGCTGCGCTGGAATGCGGATGGCAAATGGAAACTGGACTATCTGAACCTGGAACAGATCGGCGAAGCGGAACTGAAGCGCCGGCGGGAGGAGTTCGACCGGCAGAAGGAACTCGCCCGCCCCAACCGCGTGGTCAAAGCCGCATGACCGCCCGTCCGTTCACCGGGGTCCGCATCCTGGATTTCACCCAAGTGCTCGCCGGTCCCTATGCCAGCTATCAGTTGGCGCTGCTGGGGGCGGACGTGATCAAGATCGAGCGGCGCGGCGGGGAGGACATGCGCCGCACGCCGCTGTCTCGCGAATGGGCCGACCGCAACATGGCGCCACCATTTCTGGCGGTGAACGGCAACAAAAAAAGCCTGACGCTGGACCTGCAAAAGCCGGCGGCGCGTGAGATCGTCATGAAACTGGCGGCGAAGGCCGACGTGGTGATGGAGAATTTCCGGGCCGGCGTCATGGACCGTCTCGGTTTGGGCTACGCAGCGTTGTCGGCGATCAATCCGAAGCTGATCTATTGCGCCATCTCAGGCTTCGGCCAGACCGGGCCCTCCAGCAGCGAAGCCGGCTACGATGGCAAGATCCAGGCGATGTCCGGCATCATGGCCATCACCGGTCACGTAGAGACTGGACCGACGCGGGCCGGCTTTGCCGTCTGCGACGTATTGTCGGGCGCGACTGGGGCGTTCGCGATCTCCTCGGCGCTGTTCCAGCGTACGCATACGGGGAAAGGCCAGTTCCTGGATGTTTCGATGCTGGAAGCAAGCCTTGCCTACCTGGCCACCCAGGTTGCTGACTACACCGTTGCCGGCCATCACCAGCAACAGGCCGGCAACCAGGCGATCAGCCGCAAGGTCACCGCCAATTTGTTTCGTGCCAACGACAGTTTTCTGCTGTTGGCGGTCAACGACGAAAAGCAGTACCGTGCCCTGATGACCGGGATCGGCCGCACCGACGTCTTCGACGATCCGCGCTTCAGCGACTGGTTCACCCGCAAGGAGAACGAGACGGCGTTACGTGCCATCATCGAGTCGGCACTAGCCGCCGAAGATTCCAAGATCTGGGAACGCCGATTGAACGACGCCGGCGCGCCATGCGCCAGCATCTGGAAGGTAGAGGAAATAATCGACCATCCGCAGATCGCCGCGCGTAACGTCATGCAGACGGTGGACAGCCCGTATGGCCCGGTGCGGCTGATGGGTTCCGGCTTCCAGATGGCGCATGGCGGCGGCAGGCTGGACACGCTGGCACCCGAGGCCGGTGCGGATACCGATGCCGTGCTGGCCGACATTGGTTACGACGCGGCAGCCATCGCCGGGCTGCGGGAGGACGCGATCATCTGAGCGTCACGAGACCGGGCCCGTGCCGACCGCGAGGTGAGCGGCGGTCGAAAGCCGCGTCCACAGTATACAGTGGCGGGTATTCCTCTGGTGCTACTCACCGATGGCGATATCAACCCGACGAACCGCCACGCTGGGCAGAGTTTTCGGTTCGATGATCCCGTTCGCGGCAGTCGTGATCCGGGCCGGTGCGACACCATCACCGACCAGCCCCTGCTTCACCGCTTCCGCGCGCTGCGCCGACAGGCCGTCGACATCCTGCTTAGGATCCGGCGGTGCGGAGAAGCCGTCGATCGCGACAGGCTGCAACGGATGGGTACGAGCGAAGTCCGCGGCAGCGGCTATCGTTGCATTCCCCTGCTGGTTCAATGCAGCCGAATAGGGTTCGAAATAAACACTGAATTTTCGTGAGTCCGACAGCCACGAACAGCCACCGAGAACCGCCACCAATAGAACGGTCATGGAGCGCAACAGCATATGATCCTCGCACCCGGCTTGGTTGTGCCGGACCCATCGGTGCGGCGTCAGTTCATATCCTAGGCGGACCGAGCCGGCATGGAGGGCTCACATTGCTGTGAGGTAATGTTGGCGAAGCGACCGGGAGCGACCGAAGCCGCCAGAGCAGTTGCCTGCCCGGCGTCGCGGCCCAGCACCAAATCGGCGACAAACCGTCCGGCGGCCGGCGCCGTCTGGATGCCGTAGCCACCCTGGCCCACGCACCAGAAGAAGCCCTCCACATGCGGGTCCCAGCCGAATGCAAGGCTGCCGTCCGGGGTGAAGGTCCGCAGACCAGCCCAACTGTGCTCCACCCGCTTCACCGGGATATCCAGGACCTGCTGCATGCGGTCGATGCCAATGGCGACGTCGATCTCCTCCGGCTGCACATCGTGCGGATAGGTGGGGGTCGCGTCGGCGGGCGACACCATCAGGCGGGTACGGGCCTCCGGGCGGGCGTACCAATCGTCGCCGGCACTGACGATCATCGGCCAATTGGAGACGTCGAACGGCGATGGGTCGATGATGGCCGCGGTGCGCCGACGCGGTTCCAAGCCAAGCGGGGCGGCGGCGGCGATGGTGGCGACATGGTCGCCCCAGGCACCCGCGGCATTGACCACCACCGGCGCCCGGAATGTCGCGCCGGACGTGGTTTCAATGTCCCAGACGCCACCATGTTTTTCGATGCGGCCTGCCCGGCTGCGCAGACCCAGGTCGCCGCCGTTGGCTCGGAGCATGCGCAGGAAACCCTGGTGGATCGCGGCGACATCCATGTCGAAGGCGTCTTCCTCCATCGCCGCGCCGGCCAGGTAACCATGGCGGAGGGCGGGGACCAGGGACTGCACCTCCTGAATAGAGACGCGCCTTATGCCGTGGCCGTTTGCGAGGGCCGTTTCCAGGTCGGGCAGTTGGGCTTCGGACGCCAAGGTCAGGACCGGACGTCGGCGGATCAGAGCTACGTCCGAGAAGCCGGCCGGCGGGGCCTCATAGAACGACCGCGACAGGCGGGTCAGCGTTCGGACGTCCGGCGGGCCGTAGTTCTGGATCCAGATGGCGGCGGAGCGGCCGGTGGTGTGATAGCCGGCGACCTCCTCCGCCTCGATCAAGGCGACACGCCTGCCGGCGGACAGGAAAGCGGCGGCAGTGGCGCCTGCCATGCCGGCGCCGATGACGGCGATATCGAAGTTCATCAGGCCTCCTTGATGGTTGGTTCCGAACGCCGCCTCCGCCGCGCATTCTGGCAGGATGCTCAGGCTCGCGCCATCAGCCGTCGGTTTCGGCGACATAGCGCCGCTCCCCGGTTCGGGCGTTGTAATAGACCACCACTGTCTGGCCGGATCGCGGATCGGCGAATTTTTCGGCTGTCCTGTCCCATCCCGGACCCGGCGGTTGCAGCCGAACCGGTTTGTAGACGTAGCGTTCAAACAACAATCCTAATAACAGGATGGCAGGTGGGATCGCGAATGGCAGCGTGTGCCAACTTGCCGCGGCGCCAACCAGCACCGTCACCAGCACGGCCGCCGTCAGGACCAGCGCCACCGAACGAAGCATCAGATCAGGCCGGATCCGGTTCCACGACCACGGCGGTGCCGTAAGCAACGATCTCACTCATGGTCTGGCCGATCTCGGCGCTGTCGAACCGCATCATCACCACCGCGTTGGCACCCATCATCGAGGCGTTCTGAACCAGTCGATCGACGGCATGGCGACGCGCTTCCTCCAGCAGGGATGTGTATTCCTTGATCTCACCGCCGACGATGGAGCGCAGGCCGGCCATGAAATTGCCGCCGATCCCACGGCTACGCACGACCACGCCGAAGCATTGACCCTTGACGTCCCGCACCCGATAGCCAGGCAGGTTTTCGGTGGTTACGACGATCATACGGCGCCCCCTGTTTCGCCTCCGCTATAGCAAGATGTTACGGATTACGGCAATAAACCGCGGCCGCGCGTGGGGTGGCGTTCCGACCGCGGGACGATGCGGCGCTACTCGGCCGGAAGTCCCAGCAGCCCGCGACGCAGTTCCGGCGATGGCGGGTGGGTGCCGATAAACCCGGACAGCAACCGGTAGGCCAGATCTCGATCGGCGAAGACGCCGATAAGACGGTCATTGGCAAACACCCGGACGCCCTTGGCAGTGAAGATGTAGGTGGATGTGTCGCCGGCGTTCACCGCGGGCGCGGCGGCGACCAGACGCTCGAAATCCGCCTGATCGGACGGGGCGCATTCGCCCTTGCCGCAGTTGTTGGCCTCGCCTTCGCGGTACTGCTGCTCGACCCGCTGCTTCGACGCACCACGGATGAACTTCAACAGGATGATCTTGGGTTCGGGCGAAGCCAATATCCGCTCCGCGTCATGACTTGGCCGCGGCAGGTAGAGGCCGGCGACGTAGGCGTCGATGTGGAAGATCGTCAGCGTCCGCAGCCCGATGCCGTTCAGAACGAGGGTTTGTCCGTCGACCGTGTAGCTGTCCGGCAGGGTCTCGCCTTCCAGCGTGGCAGCGGCAGCGGTTGACGCCAGCCAGCAGCAGAAGAGCGCCGGTAGAAAGTTTCGCGGGGTAAGGAATCGCATTGTGAATTTGGGGCCAGCAATGTTCCAGCCAACCAGCTTAGGCGGTTTTCATGGTGTTTGAAGGGTTGGCGACCATGGTGACGATCAAAGTCGCGTGCCCGAGCGTGGCGGTAGGGGCCGGTTTGGCCGGCCGAGGTGCCAAGTGACGGAATGCACGCGGCCTATCGCTGCGCCAGAAACCGTCCGAACGCCGCCAGGGTCGTGTCCGACACGTGATGCTCGATCCCCTCGGCGTCGGATTCGGCGGCCTCGAACGGCACGCCTACAGCCAGCAGCAGATCGACCACCACGCGGTGGCGCGCACGCACCCGGGCGGCGAGGCTCTCGCCGGCCTCGGTCAGGAAGACGCCGCGGTAGGGTTTGGCCACCGCCAGCCCTTCCCGCTTCAACCGCCCGATCGTCTTGATCGCCGTGGCATGGGCCACACCCAGCCGGCGGGCGATATCGGTGGGCCGAGCCTCGCCGCCGTTGGCGAGAAGATCGGAGATCAGTTCGACATAGTCTTCCAGCAACGCGCCGGACTGTGCGGTGCGCGCCTTGCCGAAGCGGCTGGCTTGCGTCGGCTCCTCCGGCAGCGCCGAGGCAGGACGAATCGAGCTATCGACCATGGGGACTGACATCGCATGGTTAATGCCCCAAGGTCTGCCTAATTGGCAAAGCTTTGCAACAGCAGGATCACGTTCAACACCAGCACGATGACGGTCGCCACCGCCGCCAAAGCCTGGGTACGGCGGCCGATAGCAAATTCCGCCATGACGGCGGGCCGGCGAATCAGCACGAACAAAGCGATCATCGGGACCGGCAACACCAGGCTGAGGATCACCTGGCTGATCACCAGCGCGTCCGTGGCGTTAACGCCCATCGCCACCACGACGACGGCGGGGACCATGGTCACCGCGCGCCGGACCCACATCGGGATCCGGAAGCCGACGAAATCCTGCATGATGACCTGGCCGGCCATGGTGCCGACGACGGAACTCGACAGTCCCGACGCCAACAGGGAGGCCATGAAAGCGCCGGCGGCGACCACGCCCAGCAGCGGCAGCAGGGTATGATAGGCGGTCTCGATCTCACCGACATCGGCGTGGCCCTGGTGGAAGACCGCTGCCGCCATCGCCACCATTGCCATGTTGACCAGCCCGGCGAGGGTGAGCGCGACGAACACCTCCAGATTGGAATAGCCGATCAGGCGCCGGCGCTCCCGCGCGGTGCGGGTCTGGACACGACCTGTCATCATCGCCGAATGCAGATAGATCGCGTGCGGCATCACGGTGGCGCCGACAATGCCCACTGCCAGCGTCACGCTGCCCGACCCTGAGAGTTGCGGCACCACACTATGGTAGAGAAACGGGCCCCATGCGGGCGGCGCAATGAAAAGTTCGACCAGATACGCCAGTGCGATGATGCCGACGAAGGCGGTGATGATCAGCTCGATCGGCCGGAAGCCGCGTGACTGAATGGTCAGCAGCCCCCAGGTGATGGCGAATGTGATCAGCAGACCGGCCAGCAGCGGCAGATGGAACAACACGCTGATACCGATGGCCGCCCCGATCGACTCGGCGAGGTCGGTGGCCATCGCGGCGACCTCACTGACCAGCCACATGGCGATAACCAGGGAGCGGGGGAAATGCAGCCGGCACAGGCTCGCCAGGGAATGCCCGGTGACGATGCCCAATCGGGCGGACAGGGCCTGAAACAGCATGGCGATGACATTGGCCAGCAGGACAACCCACAGCAGCATGTAGCCGTAGCGCGAGCCCGCCTGAATGTTGGTCGCGAAATTGCCGGGGTCCATGTAGGCGATCGAGGCCACGACCGCCGGTCCGACGAACGGCAGCAGCCCGCGCAACCCCTGGCGTCCGCCGCTCAATGCGGACTGGGCCGCCAGCGCGGTGCGATCGGACAGATTGGGACGGATCGCCAGTTGACTCATGGGCACCTTGACGCGGTCGGATATGAACCTTCGACCATAGATTAGGCCATTTGCGACAGAATGTAGCCGAGGCTACATCTCGAGTCGAGCAAATTGGCGGCAGCCGATAAAATTCAAGCCCCGGAAAGGCCATTTGCCTGGCCTTCCGGCCCCCCGCTTCCCCCAGCCGCGAAGTGTGCTAAAGCCCCCGCCCCATGCGTCATTTCCTTGATTTCGAAAAACCCATCGCCGAACTCGAAGGCAAGATCGAGGAGCTCCGGCGGATGTCGGAGCCAGACGGGATCAATATCGCCGATGAGGTGGCCCGCCTGACCACGGTCGCCGACCGGCAATTGCGCACGACCTATGCGCGCCTGACGCCTTGGCAAAAGACCCAGGTCGCCCGTCACCCCGACCGTCCGAAGGCCAAGGACTACATTGATTCGCTTATCACCGACTTCACGCCGCTGGCCGGCGACCGCGCGTTCGCCGACGACGCCGCCGTTCTGGGCGGCATCGGGCGCTTCCATGATCGTCCGGTCATGGTTCTGGGCACCGAAAAGGGCACCGACACGGAATCCCGCGTCAAGCACAACTTCGGCATGGCTCGCCCCGAGGGCTACCGCAAGGCTCGCCGTCTGGTCGAACTTGCCGGCCGCTTCGGGCTGCCGTTGCTCAGTTTCGTCGACACGTCGGGCGCTTTCCCGGGCATCGAGGCGGAAGCCCGCGGCCAGGCCGAGGCGATCGCCCGGTCGATCGAGGCCTGCCTGGAAGCCCCGGTGCCGATCGTGGCGACCATCATCGGCGAAGGCGGCTCCGGCGGTGCCATCGCACTGGCTTCCGGCGACCGCATCCTGATGCTGGAACATGCGGTCTATTCGGTGATCTCACCGGAAGGCTGCGCCTCCATCCTGTGGCGCGACCAGGCGCAGGCACCGGTGGCGGCCGAGGCGCTGCGCCTGACCGCCGAGGACCTGCTGCGCCTGAGGCTGATCGACCAGGTCGTGCCGGAGCCCCTGGGCGGCGCCCAGCGCGACAAGCCGGCGACACTGAAGGCGGTGGAGCAGGCGCTACAGGACGCGCTGGCAAGCCTGCAGGGACTCGATGGGGCGACGTTGCGCGGCCGGCGTCGAGAGAAATTCCTGGCCATGGGTCACGAATCCATCGGATAGGGCCGCACAACCATTTTCAGCCCGACCGCCCAGGCCCAAATGATTTATCTCTTTGTTCAGGCGCATAATTCATGCACCTTGAACGTTCCGGCCAGCTTGATCATGCT
The DNA here is from genome assembly GCA_036272115.1 of Rhodopila sp. GTDB lineage: Bacteria > Pseudomonadota > Alphaproteobacteria > Acetobacterales > Acetobacteraceae > Rhodopila. The sequence continues at coordinate 9,117 of DATAZJ010000091.1, forward strand.
CTGTGTATGGCCGAAACAACGAAACTCTGCTTAGCTGGTGACAGGGCTGGTTCCGCCCTGGGGGCTTATCGGTAAAAAACGTCATGCGCGAAGAAATAGCGGCCTACAAGCGGGAGCGCATCCTCGAGGAAGCGGTGAAGCTGTTTTACGAGCGCGGCTTCAGCGGCACCACACTGGACGACATCGCCGGTATGCTGGGGGTGACAAAGCCGTTCATCTACACGCATTTCCGCAGCAAGGTCGAATTGCTGGAAGCGATCTGCCGCCCGACGATCGAGATGTCGATGCAGGCGATTGCCGAGGCAGCACGACTGCCGGGAACACCTTCTGAGCGGCTGTTCGATGGTATCGTTAACTTCAGCAAGGTCATCCTGCAGCGCCAGGCCAATATCGCGGTGTATTTCCGGGAGGAGAAACACCTGTCCGAACCGGGCCTGGAGGAGATCAACGCGCTCCGCAAACGCTTCGACCGCGTGCTGAGCGAGTTGCTGCAGGAAGGCGTGGAGTGCGGCGCCTTCCGGATCGCCGATATCCGTGTCGCGGCGCTGGCGATCGGCGGCATGGTGAGCTGGGCCTATACTTGGTACCAGCCCGGTGGGCGCCTATCCTTCGACGAAATCGCGGAGAAACTGGCGCATTTCAGCCTGCAGATGGTGGAAGCGGAGCCGGCGGCCCTGGTCGCGCGGTCCTGACCCAGGCCCTTACTTCGCCTTGAAGCCGCGTTTGATCCAGATTGCCCGCACCTGCGGACCCGATAGGAAGTTTAGGAATGCGCGGGCATCCGGCGTGTCGCCCGCCTTGACGATCGCGAACGGATAGCT
>DATAZJ010000092.1:0-3209 GCA_036272115.1 Rhodopila sp.
CGGCATAGTGGCACTTGCTTAGCAAAGCTGCCGGGAAGTAGCCCAGCAGTGAGCGGTAAACGCCCGGCGGAACCGGCCGTACCCCATCGGCGATCGCCTGCCGGCGCGCGCTTTCGATCAGTGCGGCAAGGGTCTCGCCCGCGTACTCCAACAGGTCGGGTGCGATAGTCGGCTGCGGTCGTACTGGCAGGACCCAGGCAAGCCCGGCTAACAAGAGAAATCGCCGCATTGGCGTAGGCGTTGGATCGACATGGACTAATATTTAGCTTCCCATAGCGTCCAAAGCCCGCCCGAAATGTGGCGATATCAGGAAGATCACGGGTCCGGCCTTTCGACACGGGACCCCGGGGTCACATGGCCCCAATCGTTGTCTATCCCCCCATCCCGAGCCGATCCGAGGCGATCCGAGCGCCGTCGGCCATCGCCCGAAGCTTCGCCCACACCACGTCTTCCGCGACCCGTCCCCGACCGGCCGAGGTATCGAACCCGCAATCGGTTCCGGCCTGGACCCGTGTCGGATCTCCCACCACCTGGACTACCCGTTCAAGACGATCGGCCACCACTTCCGGATGCTCCACGAAGTTGGTCAGCGGATCGATCACCCCGGCCACGACCACTTGACCGTCGTCCAGCGGCAGGTCCTTCAGGCACCGGTACTCGTGCGCATGTCGGGGGTTGGCGAATGGCAGGACCCAGCCGCCGACCTTGGCTCGGCTGATCGCCGGCAGGATGTCTTGCAGATCGACGTCGCAGTCGTGCGGCGCTTCATAATTCCCCCAGCAGGCGTGAATCCGGACCCGGTCGCGCGGCACATTCACCAGTGCCTCATTGATCGTGCCAACGACTCGTTCGGCAAAGTCGATGAAATCGCCCAGCGGCCGATCCTGGTAGGACACGTGGCGTTCCAGCGCCAAATCCGGCGCGTCGATCTGCAGCAGGAAGCCAGCCCTGACGATCGCCTCGTACTCCACCCGCAGCGCCTGGCCGAGGGCATGAAGATAAGCGTCCTCGGTGTCGTAATGCTCATTCTGCAGCGCGGCGGCGATGATCCCCGGCGACGGCGCGGTCATGAACGCCTCGGCGAATCCTCCCTGGACTTCCGATAGAGTCGCCAGGAACTCGTCGCATTCCGCCTGCACCAGCGCGGCATCCAGGTAGGTGACCGCGCCGATCGCCTTCGGCAGAGCACCGCGGTTGCTGACGGATCGCCGCACGCCGTCCTGCTCCGCCGACCAGGCCCGAAACCCGGGATATTTGTCGACATCCGCCATCGTCCTGCGGATCCAACTTCCGCCGAAGCCGGTCATGCGCCGGCGGACATACAGGAAAAAGGCCTCGCGCTGCTGCTCGCCATTGTTGCCGACGTCGATACCCGACGCGATCTGCTGACGCACGACATGGCGCGTCGCCCGCTTTCCGGCTTCCTCCAGCGCCGTCTCATCGATCGCAATCCCCTCGACCCGCTGCGCATACAGTTCGGTCAAGGCGGCGGGCCGAGGAAGGCTGCCGGTATGGGTGGTCAGGATGCGATCCCGGCTGGTCAGCATCAGACCGCGCCTTCCAGAAATGTGTTGTAGCCGAACAGTCCGACCGCACCGCCGGTGTGCAGGAAGACAATCGTCTCCCCCTTGGTCAGCACGCCCTTGCGGATCAGGTCGATCATCCCCGCCATCGCTTTGCCGGAGTAGACCGGGTCCAGCAGAATCCCCTCCTCCTGCGCCAGCATGCGTACCGCCTCACCCATGCCCTCGGTCGGAATGCCATACCCGGCGCCGACGTAGTCGCAGTTGGCGACGACCGTGTCCCGCGGGATGCCGCCCTTCATGCCGACATACTCAGCGGTCGCCAGTGCCAGCCGATAGACGTTCTCCTCCTGTTTGTCCCGCGGCAGCCGGACGCCGATGCCCAGTACAGGCACCTGCGCGTTCATTCCCTCCAACCCGACCAGCAGGCCGGCATGGGTTCCGGCGCTGCCGGTGGCGGTGACGATGCGGTCGATCCGCAGCCCCATCTCATCCGCCTGCTGCATAAGTTCCTGGGCGCAGGAGACATAGCCGAGGGCCCCGACCTTATTGGAACCGCCACCCGGGATGACATAGACCGCCTCACCGGCGGCCCGAAGTTCGGCGCCACGTTTCTCGGCCTCGGCGTTCATGTCGAGCCCGCCAGGGCGATACTCGATGCGGCAGCCGAAAAGCTTGTCCAACAGTACGTTGCCGCTGCCCAGGTAGTCGCGGTCATTGGTATCGATCCGATGCTCCAGCAGCGCGGTACAGGTCATGCCGCATTTCCGAGCGACGGCGGCGGTCTGCCGCACATGGTTCGACTGCACGGCACCCTGGGTCACGACATGGGTGGCCCCCTGGGCTTTCGCCTCGCCGATCAGCCACTCCAGCTTACGCACCTTGTTGCCGCCGGTCGCCACCACCGTGCAATCGTCCCGTTTGATCCAGATCTCCGGTCCGCCCAGCGCGCGAGAAAAATTCTCCAATCGCTCCAGCGGCGTCGGGGCCGGGAACAGGCGAACCCGCGGAAATCGGGCAAGATGCATAGACGTTCTCCTGGAAGCATTATTTCGTCGGATTGACCAATGTTTAATTTCGTCCATCCCGTCGTATCGGGCAATCTGCGTGCCTTACATATGACATCCGATTGTGATCACCGCCCGTATAAGGGCGGCAACGGGAAAAGGTTCAGACATGCACATTATCCAACGACGTGGGTGGGAGGTTACAGAGCGGCAGGTGACCCCCGAACACGTTATGTTGAAGCGCCGTTCGCTGCTGAAGGGTGCAACGGCCATGACGATTCTGCCGGCCGGGGCGCTGTCGTCGAGGACGGCCTGGGCCGATGCTCCGATCAGCCAGGATGTCCCGGTTAAACATGATTTCAAGCCCGGTCGTCCAGTGACCGAGGAAAAATACGCCACCACCTACAACAACTATTACGAGTTCGACGAAAGCAAGGATCTCTGGCGCGCCGCGCAGGCCATGAAGACCAGCCCGTGGACGATCGAAATCGCCGGGATGGTGAAGCAGCCACGAAAGATCGCCTACGAAGACCTTCTGAAGCAGGTCGCCACCGAGGAACGCATCTATCGCCATCGCTGCGTCGAGGCATGGGCCATGACCGTTCCCTGGACCGGATTTCCCATGACGGAATTGCTCCGCATCGCGGAACCTTTGGGGTCCGCGAAGTATTTGGCGTTT
>DATAZJ010000093.1:0-7014 GCA_036272115.1 Rhodopila sp.
CGTGGAAAAAGGCACCAAGGGCTTCATCATAGAGCGCGAAATTCCGATGATCGGCGGCCAGCGCACCTACGAGCTGGTGTTCGAGGACTGCCGTATCCCGGCGAAACAGGTCCTCGGCATCGAGGGCAAAGGCTACGCCCCGATGCAACTGCGCCTGACCGTCCGCCGCCTGCAAATCGGCGCGTGGTGCATCGGCATGGCCAGACGCGCGCTGGACATGATGGTGGAACACACCAAGCAGCGGGTCACCTTCGGCCAGCGCCTCGCCGATCGCCAGGCCATCCAGTGGTGGATCGCCGACGCCGCGATAAAAATCCACGCCTGCCGCCTGATGGTTTACGACGCCGCCACCAAGGCCGACGCCGGCAAGGACGTCCGCACCGAGGCGTCCATGGTGAAGCTCTACGGCACCGAAATGGCCACCGAGGTCATCGACCACGCCATGCAGTCGTTCGGCGCCATGGGCGTCGCCAAGGAACTGCCGCTTCAACTGATGGCGCAGAAGGTTCGCACCATGCGCGTCTACGAAGGCCCGTCGGAGGTCCACCGCATGGCCATCGCCCGCCGCATCATCGGCCGATGACCCTGGAGCCGACCGCGACGCCCCGCATCAAGGCGGGCATCTGGGTCAGCATGGCATTGCGCATGGGCAACGCCGACGGCCGCTTCGGCGCGGTGATCCGCAAGGGCGATCCGGACGCCGGCGGTGTGCTGGTCGTCCTGCGGGGCAGGGAGGGCCTGTCCGTCCTGTCCCAACTGCGCTCCGCCGAGGGCGAACTCGCCTGGATGCGCGCGACCGGTCCCACCCCGGTCGACGACCCCACCGCCGACGCCTACATCGCTCGGCAGGTGAAATTCGACCCCGACCTGTGGGTCATAGAGTTCGAGTCCCCCGATCTGCTGCCCCCGTTCGAAGCAAAACTCGTGTAACGTATGCTGGATATCAGGGTAAAATCGTGACAAGCTGATCCCACAAGAACCAAAGGGGAGACTTTGTCATGCCCGACATCAAGGGAAGCTGCCGCTGCGGTAAAGTTAGCTACGCATCCTCGGCCGATCCGGTCTTTGTCGGCATCTGCCACTGCCGGTCGTGCCAGAAATCGACTGGGTCGGCGTATGGAACCGTGGTGGCCGTACCCACCGCCGCCCTGACCGTCACCGGCACCACGAAATCCTTCGATGACACCAGCGACAACGGCAATCCCACGCATCGCGCGTTTTGTCCGGAATGCGGCTCGACCATCACCCAGACAGCCGACGTGATGGCCGGGTTGACGATGATCCCTGTGGGAACGCTGGACGAACCGCGTTCGGTCAATCCCGCCATGCAGATCTTTTGCGATAGCGCGCTGCCATGGAGCACCATCGCCGGCATGCAGAGCTTCCCCAGAATGCCCGGATAATACGACATCAGGGCGGTAACAAGGTCCGCCAGCCCGCAACAAACGCATATTTGCCATTCGCCGTGAAGGTGCGGAATCGGCCGCTACCGGCGGGTTTTTACGTTGAAATGTCTACGGTACTGTCCTATGTTGCAGTGCAACACGGATGGAGCGTCCTTTCCGGTTTTAAGCGAAGGGAACACCGACATGAACAATGGTAATTTTTGGTCTGACTATGCCGACGCGATGGAATTGTCCGTCGAGGGCAACCGGCTGATCGCCCAGGAAATCGTCGAACTGGCCGGCGGCTTGTGGAACAAAGCGATTCGCTCACTCGACAGGGCGCTTCAGAACGTCGGCCAGCACCCGCACTTGCCGCCGATCTGACCGACCCGGTCAAGGCTGCCGCTGCGACGCGAACCTGACCAGTTCAGTCCGAACGATCTTACCGTTCGCGTTGCGCGGCAGCCCCTTGATCTGAAGAATGAATTTTGGCGCCTTGTCGGCCAGCTTTGCCCGGCAGAGCGCCTGCAGTGCGGCCATGTCCACCGGCGTGGCCGAGACGATCGCCGCCCAGATCTGCACCACGCCCATCCGGTCGGGCACACCGAACGCAGCCGCGTCCGTCACCTGCGGCAGCGACAACAGCACGTTCTCGATGACGACTGGGCTCACTTTGTTGCCGCCGGCATTGATGAAATCACCGTCCCGGCCGGTGATGGTCAGCAGCCCGTCCGGCGATACCGAACCTATGTCGCCACAATAGAACCAGCCGTCCCTGAACACCGCGGCCGAGGCCTCCGTGTCCCCGACATATCCGCCGATGACGTTGGCACCGCTGATCCGCAGGATACCCTCGCTGTTCTGCGGCAAGGGGCGTCCGTCCGGGTCTACCGCCTCGACACGCATCCCGGCATGGACATAGCCGACGGCCCCTTGCGCGCCACCAAACGCGGATAACGGCCCCGACGCGATTCCACCGGCCTCCGTGGCCCCGAAATGCGAGAACAGCGTGTCGCACAATCTTTGCCGGACCACCGCAGCCAACCCGTCTGGCAGCGCACTGCCGCTGACCTCGATCATCTCCAGCGATGGTGGCCGGGCGCCGCCGGTGGGCATCGCCGTGAGCACCTGCTGCAACGAGATCGGCGCGATCGACAACGCATTCACCTTGTGCCGCCGGATGGCGCTGATGGCCTCCCTCGGGTTTGTCAGCACCAGCGTGCCTCCGGTCCAGAAGGTGCGCAGCATCCGGGTGCAGCCCCAGGTGATGCCCAGCCCGATCGCACATATCTGCACCGCCGGCACCCGGCCGACCGCGAGCCAGCTATCGGTGACGCGCGCGGCCATCAGGTCGTGGCTGATGGCGGAAAAATGGGGCGTCCCCGTGGTGCCGGAGGATCCGAAAATACGAAACACCGCGGAACCATCCGGGTGCGGGACCACCGGTACCGGATCCCGCGCCGCCATGCCGGTCAGGATGGCCTCGATTGCCACGCTTCGGCCGCCCGGCGGTGCCGTTCGGCCACCCTCGACGATGCGGACATCCATCCGTTCCGCGGGCGACGCCGGATCGGCCGACGCCACGCCCAGCCGAGCCAGGGCCAATGCGACGAGCAGGCCGGCGAATTCGTCAGGGCCGGTGATCGCCAGGCCGGCCGTTTGGCCGGCAACCATACCGAAGGACAGAAGCGAACGCGCCGCCGCATCGATCATCCGGTCGAACGCCTGGTATGACACGGTACCATGATCGGCTCGGATCAAGGCGATCGAACGGGGCGTAACGCGAGCCGCGCGGGCGATAGGTTCGGTGATGTTCATGCGAATGGCAGCCGGAACGTCCATCCCGAACGGATGGCTATGCGGCGTCCTTAGCCGATTGCGCCATCGCTGTCCCGTGCTGATCGCGCATCGCCGGCTCGCCGCGATTTATCCGCCCGTCGCGGGCTTGTGCCGGCGCCGGAACCGTCTCGCCAGACCGGCCATGAGACCGCCGAACGCCAGCAGTGAAACGGTCCCCGGTTCGGGTGTGCTGATGACACCACTGATCGCGTAAATCGGCTCCTGCGTCAGACCGTCCGTCGGGTCGCCGACGAACCATCCCGTGCCGATGTCGATCGCCGCTCCATCGGTCGGGCCACTGAAACCAACCTCGACCGCGCCGCCATTCCCCATCGTGGAATCGAATATCTCCTGGTCGAAGGTCTGGATGTTCGCTGTCCCGTCCGAGAACGAACCCGTCCAGACATATCCGCCCGTACTGTTGCCGTACTGATCCTCGCTGATGCCCTCCAGCAAAGATACCGTCGCGGTATTGAACAGGGCCGTGCTCGAGGTCGTGACTTCGCTTCCGTCGACCAGGAAGATCGGGATGTTGGAGCAATCCGGCGTGCAGGCGACGTTGCTGACCGCGCTCACCTGATCCGTGCTGGCAACCGCCGTCCATGTCGTGCTCGGCAGATTCGGATTAAGCGCCGCCTCACTCGTCGCGAAGCTGTTGTAGTCCGCGATATTCGCCGAGGTGGCATCGATCCCGTCGGCCGTGACGAAAATCAGCCGGTAGTCGGTGACACCAGGCGGTGGAACGAAGTCTGCTCGCGCGATGGCCGGCAGGCCCAGAAGACATGCCAACGCGGCGGAAGCCCCGAGCAAAGGCATCCTGCGGCCGGCCGTCTCGGTTTTTTCCAGCGGCGCACAAGTCGCAGGTTGCAGTGTTGTCGAACCGATGAGCCAGGCCCGCATAACGTCTCGTCCCATAGTGATCACCAGATCACCGAAGCAACAATCACGCCAAGTCAAAAATCCCAACATTTTCATAGAATTAATTAAGATCGTTACAATTGAAACATCGAAAACGTAAAGTTTTCCGACGCAGACAGCCTTGGTTGCTTGTGAAAAGGCAAAGCAGCGCCGGAGCCACAGCCCGGCCGCCGCGTCACCCCAGTTTGACGGTCACCGGGGGCAGCGGTGGAAACGCGACCGTAACCGCCGCGGGCCCGCTCAGCCACACCGGCGGCGTAACGCTGCCCAGCATCACCACCTGGCCCGCCTTCAGTCCCCCGAACGCGGCCGCCTCCGAGGACCCGGCCAGCCATGCCAGCCCGTTCAGCGGATGGCCCAGCAAGTCGGTCGTAATCCCCGCGTCCCCCGACCCATCGTCCAGTTCGATCCGCCCCGCCAGCGCCCCGATATTCAGCGCCCGCCAATCGACATCGTGTCCATCGCCGATCACCGCGGCACAATGATACATCTGGTCCGCCACCAGCGTCGGCGTCCCGAGTTCCGTCAGGTCGCCATAGCGATTTTCGACGATCTCGATCCCGGCGAAAAAGCCGCCGACGGCCGCCAGTGCCTGCTCCAGGGAACACGGTCCCGGCGGCAGATCATGCGCCAGCCGCACCGCGACCTCACATTCCACGCCCGGCCTGATGAAATCGGCGAACCGCAATTCGGCGTGCCCGTGATGGATGTCCTGTTCCCGCATGAACCCCGCGACCGGTGCGTCGACCCCGAGATAGACCTGCATCCGCTTTCCGGTGGCGCCGATTTTGAACCCTGCCGGGGGCACCGCGCCAACCATCCTTGCCAGCGCGAACTGCACGGCGGCCCCCTCGGCCCCGGTCGATGGCGCTATGCCGGCCGGCAACGGCCCCACAGCCGTCCTGTCCTGCCGGATGCGCAAAAGAGCCTTCGCGGCCGGGACCGGATCGTACGCCATCAGCGCCTCGCCAGCTCGTACAGCGCAACGGATGCGGCGGCGGACACATTCAGGCTTTCCACAGCGCCCTTGATCGTCAGTCCGGCGATGATGTCACAGGTCTCGCGCGTCAGCCGGCGCAATCCCTCGCCCTCGGCGCCCAGCACCAGCGCCACCCGGCGATCCGCGAACGCCGGCCCGGACAGTGGCTCACCAGCCGCATCCAGGCCGATGCACCAGACATTCGCCGCCTTCAGCGCGATGATAGTCCGAGCGATATTGACCGCCCGCAGCAGCGGCATCGTCTCCAGCGCCCCCGACGCGGCCTTGGCCAGCCCGCCGGTCTCCTCCGGCGCGTTGCGGTCCTGGGTGATGACGGCTGCGGCACCGAACGCGGCGGCGGAGCGCATGATCGCGCCGACGTTGCGCGGGTCGGTGACCTGGTCCAGCACGACGATCACGCCGGGCTTCTCCAGCACCGATTGCAGACTGGGCGGCGCCAGCGGATCGGCCAGCAGCGCCGCTCCCTGATGCACGACGTCGCGTCCAAGCAGCGTGTCGAGCCGTCCGCGATCGACCCGTTCGGGGGAAACCGCCCAGGGTGGTGGCAACTGCTTGCCGATCGCCGCCTCGCCTTCCTCGGTCAGCAACAAACGCCGCAGCCGGCGGTTCGGATTGGCCAGGGCGGCGGCGACGGCATGGTGGCCGTACAGCCAGACGGTGCCCTTTGGCGCATCCGGCGTGTGGCGCGGCGCGTCATGCTCCCGATGGCGGTGCGCCGGAGCGGACAGCCGCTGCGGCGCCCCTTCCCGTGGCGCCCCATCCCGGGGTGAACGCGGTTGGAAGTCGCCACGAGGAGCGCCATCCTTGGGCGGACGCGGCTGAAACTCACCTCGTGGCGCGCCGCCATGCGGGCCGGGCTTGCCGCCGTGATGCGGACCATCATGACGCGACTTCGGATGGTCGCGATGCACCGCATCGCCCGCCTTGGGGGCGTAGCCGGGACGGGCATCGGCGCGCTTGCCGCCGCCGCCAGGTCCTCCGCCACCCGCTCCGGCCGGTCGAGGCGCATGTCCGCCGGGCCCCCGATACGGGCCGCGATCGGAGGGAGGGCGAGGGGAACCGCCGGGGCGGTTGCTATGAGGAGGTTTCATCACCGTTTCCTATACGCCCCACATGCCAACCTGCACAGACAGTGTTGCCCAGAGGGCGTTGCCCAGACAGCGCTGCCCAGACAGCGTTGCCCAGGCGGCTCGGACACTGAATAGAGCACAAGAGGCTGGAGTCGTTCGCGTCGGAACGAGGAACCAATATCCGGATCTGCGTCATCCCGACGGCACGCTAGTGCGATGCGGTCAATATCCATGCCGATCGACACGTTATGATCTCATATCCGAACCCCACTCTTGCCAGACGCAATATTACGTAACAAACTTACCGTTGTTACTACGCACTGACATTTTTTTTGCTCTTCTGAGGATCAGATATGACTGGCATACCACCAACGATCATAGTGAAATTGCTAGATGGCAAATAGAAACAAGCAAGCCGTGGTTGTTCTTGGTATGCACCGAAGCGGCACCTCGGCCGTCGCCGGTACCGCCGTGCGGCTTGGCTTTTCACCCCCACTCACGCCCTTGCCGCAGTCGTCCGACAATCCGGCCGGCTTTTATGAATCGATTCCGGTGACACAGTTGAACCACCAGGTGCTGTTGGCGGTGGGCTGCGAGTGGCATCAATGCCTGACCGTCGAACCCGACCGGCTCGCCGCGATGCTGACGCCGGCGGACTGGCGCCGCGTCACCGACACCGTAAGAGAACAGTTCGCAACCATCGCGGGCTTCGTGCTGAAGGACCCTCGGCTCTGCTTCACGTTGCCCGTCTGGCTGCCGGCGTTGCAGGCGGTCGGGGCCAGCGTGTCCGCCCTGCTGGTCG
>DATAZJ010000094.1:0-11376 GCA_036272115.1 Rhodopila sp.
CGCCGAGGGGGTGGTGAATTCTGCTGTGGGGGCCGGCGTGACGACCGCCAACCAGTTCTCGGCCATGGTCTCGTTGTGTTTCAACATCGGTGCGACCAATTATCGCGCTTCGTCCGTTCTGAGCGAACACCTCGCCACCCACACACAGAATGCAGCGGCCGCCTTCCTGCTATGGAACAAGGCCCATATCCATGGCGTTCTCCAGCCCGTGGCCGGCCTGACCGCTCGCCGTACCGCGGAGCGGGACCTGTACTTGAGCTGATCGGCCGCCATGCGGGTACGGATGCGGCGCGAAACGATGATCTATTCCCGGCCGCGGACTCTGATCCGCCTGCTGCGCGGGCTGGTTCTGGCGTGCGGACTGTTCGCCGCCGGGTCCGCATCGGCAGAGCGATCCTGCGTCGAAACGGCAGGGCCTTCGCAGGCCCGGCGTTACGTGGATCAATGCCTGGAGGTTTCACCGGCAACCCACCCGCCATGCAACGTCGCCAACCCGTGCGTGCTGATCAAGGACGAAATCGGCCGTGGCTGCGCGCTCCTGGGCAAGGATGCGCCGGCGTTTTGCCGGCAGTACAAAACACCAGGTTGGGACGCGCCGGGCCACGGCACGCCGGGCTAGCGCATTTTCGCCCTGACGGTACAGGACGAAAATGCGCTAGCTTTATGTTCAGTCGCGTCATTCACGACCTGTTGGCATTCCGCCCAGAGCGATCACGCTCTGGCGCACGCCCGCCTGAGACGCCCGGTTGGCCCGGATCGCGGTCATGCTGTACCCTGGCCGGCGACTCAAGGGGGAACCGCGCATGCAGCCACTGGCCGGCAAGGTCGTCATCGTCACCGGCGCGAGCCGCGGCATCGGTGCCGCTGCTGCCCTCGCCTTGGGCAAGGCCGGCGCCACCGTCATGCTGGTCGCGCGTGACGGCCGGCTGGCCGGCGACGTGGCGCATATGATCATCCAGGCTGGCGGACGAGCCAGTGCGCGTGCCTGCGACATCTCCGATTATTCCGAGGTGAACGGGCTGGTAAACGAGACCACCGGTCGTTTCGGCCGCGTCGATGCGCTGATCAACAATGCCGGGGTGATCGAGCCGATCACCTCCATCGCCGACAGCGATCCCGCCGCCTGGGCCCGCAACGTCACCATCAACCTGACCGGTGCCTACAACGCGATCCGCGCCGTGCTGCCGGGCATGCTGGCGGGCGGCGGCGGAACCATCGTCAATGTGTCCTCCGGCGCGGCGATCCGCCCGCTGGAGGGATGGAGCGCCTATTGCAGCGCCAAGGCCGGCCTGCACATGCTGACCCGAGCCATCGCGCTGGAAACCGCCGGCAAGGGCATCCGCGTATTCGGCTTCCAGCCGGGCACGACGGACACCGACATGCAGGTGCTGATCCGCGCCTCCGGCGTGAACCCGGTCAGCCAAATTCCCCGGGAAAAGCTGACGCCGGTGGCATTGCCCGCACAATCGATCGTCTATCTCTGCACCACGGCCGCCGATGACCTGAACGGCCAGGAATTCAGCCTGAACGACGCAGCCTTCCGCGCCCGCCTGGAACTTGCCTGATGCCGGGACCGCTGGATGGCATCAAGGTCGTCGAGATCGGCCAGGCGCTGGCCGGCCCGCTCGCCGGGGTGATCCTGGCCGACATGGGCGCCGACGTGATCAAGGTGGAGAAACCCGACGGCGGTGACGATGCGCGTCTGTGGGGACCTCCGTTCATCGATGGCGATTCCGTAAGCTTCCACACCAACAACCGGGGCAAGCGATCGGTCACGCTGGATATCAAAAGCCCGCGGGACGTCGAAAGGCTGAAGGCGTTGGTGCGGCACGCCGACATCCTGATCCAGAACCTGCGGCCTGGCATCGTGGATGATTTCGGTATCGGTCCGGACGCGATGATGGTGGTGAACCCACGGCTGATCTACTGCTCGATCTGGGCATTCGGCTACACCGGCCCGCTGAAACTGGCACCCGGCTTCGACCCGCTGTTGCAATGTTACGGCGCCGTCGTCACCCTGACCGGCCGCCCCGACGACCCGCCGACATTCTGCGCCCCGGCGATCAACGACACCGCCACCGGCATGTGGTGCGTGATCGGTGCCCTGGCGGCGCTGAAACGACGGGACCGCACCGGCGTCGGCTGTGTCGTGGACGCCTCGCTGTTCGAAAGTGCCGTGGCCTGGGTGCAAGGTCCGCTGAACGCCTACAACGTGACGGGAACGGTCCCGAAACGGCACGGCGCGGCCAGCGCGACGCTTGCCCCATACCAGATCTTCGAGACCGCCGACCGCCCGATCTGTATCGCCGCCGGCAACGACCGGCTGTTCGTGAAACTGGCCCGCGCCATGGGCCATCCCGAGTGGTGTGACCACCCGCTATTGTCCGACGGCCGCAAACGCGCCGCCAACCGCCAGGCGGTGGTGGACGCCATGCAACCCGTCCTGTTGAACCGGACGCGGCAAGACTGGATGGGCATCATCGGCGAGGCCGGCGTTCCCTGCGCTCCGGTGAACAACATCGCCGAACTGGCGGAAACCGAACAGTTGCAAGCGATGGACATGATGCGGACCCTGCCAGGCAGCGATCTGCGGATTGTCGGCCTACCGATCACCTTCGATCGCCAGCGCCCCCATCCGCAAGGCGATTCGCCAAAACTGGGAGAACACAACGCGGAGATATTCGGTACCTAATAGTTACGAAAACCCTATGGTGACCGACCCTGCCGTCAACCATTCGGCACCGCCGTCCCGCCGTCTCCCCGTCATGCCGTCCCACCGTCATGCCGTCCCACCGTCCCTTCGTCATGCCGATGCAGATCGGCATCCACGCCTTCGTCCTCGCACGTAGAAAATGCAAACGGCGATCCGTATCGACAGGCTCAACCAACGCATCAGCGATAACGCCGTCTGATCCTATCCCAAACTCTCCAAAAACCCGCCGAGCGCCGCAATAAACCCCTTCGTATTCTGCCCATGCACATTATGGCCCGCATCCGGCACCGTAACCAACCGCCCCGCCGGCAACGCCGCCGCAAACCGCTCCGCCGCCTCCGCCTCCAGAATATTCGAATTCGCACCCCGCACCAGCAACACCGGCAGCGCGAATCCGGTCGCCTCGTCCAGCGTAATATTCTCCAGCGGCCCCGACCCCCGCACGATATTCAGCCGCCGAGGGTTGGAATCGCACTTACTCACATATTTCCCGTCCGCTCGTTCCAGCATGTTGTATTTCACCGTCCGCTCGATGTGTTCGCGCGAGCGATACGGATCGTATTTACGCACGTTGCTGACGAAATGTTCCAGATCGTCGAATTCCTGGTTCGCCTGCACGAATCCACCGATCGCCGCGCGCCCCCGGTCGGACAATTCCGGTCCCACATCGACGATCACCGCCGCCCGCAGCAGCGCCTGGTTACGCCGCGTCAGCAGCATCGTGTTCCGCCCGCCCATCGAATGGCCGATCAGGATCGGCCGCTCCAACCCCATCGCCCCAATGAACGCCTCGGCATCCAGCGACATCTCATGGTTCGAATACACAACATCCCGAACCCATTCGCTGTCGCCATGTCCCCGCTGATCCAGCGCCAGCACGCGATACCGCTGCGCCAGGTGCAGGCTGACCAGGTCCCACGAATGCGCCGACTGGTGCCCGCCATGCAGCAGCACGATCACCGGCGCATCCGGCCGTCCCCACTCCAGGAAATGAAACCGCAACTGCCGCAGCACGATGTTGCACGACCGGTAAGGCACGTCGGGCGCATGTGGGATGCCCAGGTCGGCGGCGCTGGCCAGCAGGCTGCGGAACTCGTCCGTCCCCGTCATGTCCAGCGGCGCCGAACCCTGCGCGAAAGTGTTGAGATACATGCCGCGTCCTCTCCCGTACCGAACCGCAACAACACCCCGGCGCAAGCGACAAGGCAAGACCCGCATGCTACAGACGCCCCCGCACACCTCGGCCCAGGACCCCAGATGACCCAATCCCCGCTCGACCACGCCCGGCTGTACCAGGACGAACTCGCCGCCATTCGCCACGACATCCATGCCCACCCCGAACTCGGCCTGCAGGAACACCGCACGTCCGACCTCGTCGCGCGCAAGCTCGAGGAATGGGGCATCGAGATCCATCGCGGTGTCGGCCAGACCGGTGTCGTCGGCGTCCTCCGCAACGGCAACGGCGAGGCCTCGGTCGGCCTGCGCGCCGACATGGACGCCCTGCCGATCCAGGAGGCCACCGATCTCTCCTACGCCAGCCAGAACCCCGGCCTGATGCACGCCTGCGGCCATGACGGCCACACCACCATGCTGCTGGGCGCGGCGAAATACCTGGCGGAAACCCGCAACTTCAACGGCACCGTCAACTTCATCTTCCAACCGGCCGAGGAAGGTCTCGGCGGCGCGCTGGAAATGCTGAAGGACAACCTGTTCACCCGCTTCCCCTGCGACGCGGTATTCGGCCTGCACAACCACCCCGGCCTGCCGATCGGCCGGTTCGCCACCAGTTCCGGGGTCCGCTTCGCCGGCGGCGCCTTCTTTGACATCACCATAACCGGCAAGGGCGCCCACGGCGCCCGCCCGCAGGAGAGCATCGACCCGGTGATGGTCGCCTGCCATCTCGGTTCGGCGTTGCAATCCATCGTTTCGAGAAACATCTCCGCGCAGGACACCGCGGTGCTCAGCATCACCCGCATCCAGTCCGGCGACGCCTACAACGTAATCCCGCAATATGCGGTCCTCGCCGGCACCGTCCGCACCATGAAGTCCGAGGTCATGGAGATGGTCGAGCAGAACATGAAGCGCCTCGCCACCAGCATCGCCACCGGCTTCGGCGCCGAGGCCACCGTCGATTTCCGTATCCTGTTCGCCCCAACGGTGAACGACGCACAGGAAGCGGTCGTCTATGCCGACGCCGCCGCCAGCGTGGCCGGCGAGGCGAACCTGCGCCGCGATGCCCCGCCGGCCATGGCGTCGGAGGATTTCGGCTTCATGATGCAAGCCGTCCCCGGCGCGCACGTCCTGCTGGGCAACGGCGGCAGCGCATCGGTCCACAACCATCTATACGACTTCAATGACGAAGCGATCCCCTACGGCGTCGCCCTCTACGCCGCGATCACCGAGAAGAAACTGCCCAAATCCACACTATGACCGGGTCTGGCACGCCCCGGCCCACGTGATATGGTCCGGCCACACAACCGGCCCAGGAACACCCTGATGACCCAGTCCGCGCTCGAGCGTGCCCGTCTCTACCAGGACGAACTGTCCTCGATCCGCCGCGATATCCACGCCCACCCGGAACTCGGGTTGGAGGAATACCGCACCGCCGACCTCGTCGCCCGCAAGCTGGAGGAGTGGGGCATCGAGGTCCACCGCGGCGTCGGCAAGACCGGTGTGGTCGGGGTGCTGCGCAACGGCAACGGCCAGGACGCGGTCGGCCTGCGCGCCGACATGGACGCTTTGCCGATCCTGGAGGCAACCGGCCTGCCGCACGCCAGCCAGAACCCCGGCCGGATGCATGCCTGCGGCCATGACGGCCACACCACCATGCTGCTGGGTGCGGCGAAATACCTGGCGGAAACCCGCAACTTCAACGGCACCGTCAACTTCATCTTCCAGCCCGCCGAGGAAGGCGTCGGCGGCGCGCTGGAAATGCTGAAGGACGGATTGTTCGAGCGTTTCCCCTGCAACGCCGTCTACGGCATGCACAACCGCCCCGGCCTGCCGGTGGGCAAATTCATCACCGGCCCCTCAGCCCGCGCCGCCGGCGGCGCCTTCTTCGACATCACCATCACCGGCAAGGGCGCCCATGGCGCGCATCCGAGCCAAAGCATCGACCCTGTGCTGGTCGCCTGCCACCTGGGCACGGCGTTGCAGTCGATCATTTCGAGAAACATCTCCGCGCAGGACACCGCGGTGCTCAGCATCACCCGCATCCAGTCCGGCGACGCCTACAACGTGATCCCGCAATCCGCCGTCATGGCCGGCACGGTTCGCACCATGAAGTCCGATGTCATGGCGACGATCGAGCAGAACATGAAGCGCCTCGCCACCAGCATCGCCGCCGGCTTCGGCGCCGAGGCGACGGTCGATTTCCGCGTCATCTTCGCCCCCATGGTGAACAACACCGAAGAGGCCATCGCCTATGGCGACGCCGCCGCCGAACTGGTGGGCGAAGACAGCGTGCGCCGCGACGGCCCCCCCGGCATGGGATCGGAGGATTTCAGCTTCATGATGGAAAAGGTGCCAGGCGCCCACATCAACCTCGGCAACGGCGACACCGCCGCCCTGCACAATCACCTGTACGACTTCAACGACGAGACGATCCCGTACGGCGTCGCCCTCTACGCGGCGATCACCGAGAAAAAACTGCCCAAGGGTTCTGTGGACTGATGCTTGTCCGCTCCGGCGCCACGGACCTGACGATCTGGTTCGATGGCGCCGCCATCCCGGCCCGAACCGGCGACAGCATCGCGGTGGCGCTGCTGGCCGCCGGAATCACCACGACCCGAACCACACCGGTATCCAACGCGCCGCGCGGCCCGTACTGCATGATGGGCGCCTGTTTCGAATGCCTCGCCGTGGTCGATGGCCGGCCCAACGTGCAGACCTGCATGATGGCGGTGCGCGACGGGATGCGGATCGAACGGCAGAACGGCGCCAGGACAATCCCAGCCTGAAGGCTTCGCGGCGAAACAGCTGAAGGCCTCGCAGCGAAACAGCAGAATCGGTTGGCGAGCGCCTCCGGCCACTCATCGTCATGGCGGGCGAAGGCCCGCCATCCATGCCTTGCGTGCGGGTCTCGGAAAAGGCGAGGACAGCGGCCCGTCGCCCGCCACAGCGGGATTGCGCGGCAGTACTAACGTCGGCACCCTCATTTATCGACAGATACCAATGCCGCCAGCCGCCCCTGCAGAAACCGCCGGACAGCCGGATCAGCCTCCAGACCGATCGCGCGCCGGTAAGCCGCTGCTGCGTCCGCCGCCGATCCCATCCGCGCCAGCAACCCAGCCCGAGCGGCCCAATACGGCTGGTAATCCGCCAGCCTGGGATCGTCAGCCAACCGATCCAACTCTGCCAGCCCCGAGGCAGCCCCTTGGATTTCAGCAACCGCCACCGAACGGTTGATCGCCACCACGGGCGATCCGGTCAGCGTTTCCAGCGCATCATACAGCCGGACGATCGCCGCCCAATCGGAACGGCCGGTCTGCCGCCGCACCCCATGCGCCGACTGCACCGCCGCCTCCAACTGGAACCGCCCAACAACACCCATCCGGCTCGCCCGCAGCAACAGCGCCTCAGCCTGCCGGATCAACCCCGCGTCCCAACGACTCACATCCTGCTCATCCAACGGCACATAATCCCCGTCCGCACCACGCCGAGCCGCTCGGCGGGATTCGGCGTAGAGCATCAGGGCCAGCAGACCCAGCGCCTCCGGCTCCTCCGGCAGCAGCGACACCAGCAGCCGGCCCAGCCAGATTGCCTCCAAGGCAAGGTCCCGGCGCCGGACATCCGTGCCGCCGGGGTCCGTCCACCCAGCGGCGAACGCGGCATAGATCGCGTCCAGCACCGCCCCCAGCCGTTCGGGCAGGTCGGCCCGCTCCGGCAGCCGGAACGGAATGCCCGCCAGCTTGATCCGTGTTTTCGCCCGCACCAGCCGCTGCCCCATCGTGGCCGGCGCCGTCAGGAAAGCGGAGGCGATGATCGCGGCATCCAGCCCCAGCACGGTTTGCAGCATCAGCGGCGCCCGCACCGCCGGATCGATTGCCGGGTGAGCGCACACGAACATCAGCGCCAGCCGGTCATCCGGAACCGCCGTCGGGCTTTCCGCTGCGCACTCCTCCGCGAGCAACCGAAGATGCGCCGCGGCCTCCACGCTGGTGCGGCTCCGCCGGCCGGTGTCGATCAGCCTGCGACGAGCCACCGTCAACAGCCAGGCTCGCGGGTTGTCAGGCACGCCCTGCGCCGGCCACGTGGTCAGCGCGGCGGCAAAGGCGTCGGACAATGCGTCCTCGGCCGCCGCGACATCGCCGGTGCGCGCGGCGATGAACGCGACCAGCCTGCCATAGCTGGATCGCGCCACCGCCTCGGCGATAGCGGCCGAATCGCTCACCTCGGCGCCAATCGATCAGCCATCGGTATCATAGTCCGTCATCGGCCAGACCGGCCGCACCTCGACCACGCCATGCGAAGCGGTCGGGCAACGCTCCGCCCAGGACAGGGCGGTATCCAGATCGGGGGCCTCGATCATGAAGTAGCCGCCCAGTTGTTCCTTGGTCTCGGCGTATGGACCATCCAGCACCTGGGTCTTGCCGCCGGGCGACCGCACCGTCGTCGCGGAGGTCGTCGGGCGCAGCCGGTTGCCGCCGACCATGACGCCGGCCTGAACCATGGCCTCGGCATAGGCGGCGTAGGCGGCGGTCATCTTGGTTGAATCGGCCTTCGACGCGGCCGCCATGTCGGCCTCGCCGAGATAGAGCAGTAACAGATATTGCATATTGGGTTCCTCTGGCTTGGCGGCCGCACGATGCGCCGCTGATCCAATGACGTTCAAGCCGGGACGATTTCGACAAAGCGGCGCCTCAGCCCGTGGAAGATGACCGGCCATGCGCCCGATCGCGGTGAAAACGGTTATTTCCGTATCGGCCCCGGAGCCCCCCCGCCGCTGCCTTGACCGTCCCGCTGGCCCCTGCCTATTGTCGCTGAACACAGCGACCTGCCGAAGAATGCAGGGGCAGGGGGAACTATGAAATTCCGCAGCGCGTGCGCGGCAATCTGTTGCGCCATACTGGGTCTGATCGCCACCGCACCGATCGCGGCCGCCGCCGACGACACGATCAAGATCGGCTACATCGATCCGTTCTCCGGTCCGTTCGCCCAAAGTGGCGACCAGTTCCTGCAGGTGCTGCACTACATCGTCGATGACGTGAACGCGCGCATGCCGCCGCTGCACAAGAAGTTCGAAATCGTAACTTTCGACGACAAGCTGCAACCGTCCGAGGCGCTGATCGCCCTGAAGCGCGTCACCGACCAGAACATCCCGTTCGTCATGCAATGTGTCGGTTCCAACGTCGGCACCGCATTGATCGGCGCCGTCGCCAAGAACAACGAACGCAACCCCGACCATCGGGTGATCTACCTGAACTGCGGCGCCCTCGCGACTGAACTCACCAACGCGCCGCTGTGCAATTTCTGGCAGTTCCGTTTCACCGGTTCGGTGCAGCAACGGGCCTTCGCCCGCATCAAGTCGCTGCCGGCCGACGTCAAGAAAGTCTACCTGATCAACCAGGACTACGTGTTCGGCCATTCGATCGAGCATGACACGAAGGAATTCCTCGCCAAGCTGCGCCCCGACATCCAGATCGTCGGCGACGAATTCGTTCCGCTGGGACAGGTCAAGGACTTCTCGCCGTACATCACCAAGATCAAGGATTCCGGCGCGCAATCGGTGGTTACCGGCAATTACGGCCCCGATCTGAATCTGCTGATGAAGGCGGCCGACGATGCCGGCTTGAAGGTGCGGTTCGACACCTACCTCGCCTACCTCACCGGCGCCGTCACCGCCATCGGCCAGGCCGGTGCCGACCGCTTGACCGTGGTCATGGAGTATAACGAAAACCTGCCGGTCGAACTGAAGATACCGGCCGCGGAAAAATTCGACCTCGCGTTCCGCAAGGACCACAAATTCGACTTCGTCGCCTCGAACTGGGTGGTGATGTTCGAAATGCTGTCGCGCGCGATCACCCAGGCCGGGTCGGTCGACGTGCTCAAGATCGCCCAGAACCTCGAGGGCATGCAGCAGAAGGACCTCCTTGGCAAAACCGATACCATGCGCAAGTCCGACCACCAGTTGATCCTGCCGTACTACGAAGGACTGCTCACCAAGGATGTGAAATACGACACCGAGGGCACCGGGCTGGGCTTCAAGACCATCGCGACGATACCCGCCAGCGAAGAGGAAATGCCGACCACCTGCGCCATGAAACGCCCGACCGAGTGATCGGGCGCCGCTGGTCGTGCAAATCCTTCTCGACACCCTGCTCAGCGGTCTCGTCTACGGGATGCTGCTGTTCATGCTGGCGAGCGGCCTGACGCTGATCTTCTCGATGATGGGCGTGCTCAACTTCGCCCATGCCAGCATCTACATGCTGGGCGCCTACTTCGCCTTTACCGTCAGCAAATACGTGGATTTCTGGGCGGCGCTGATCCTGGCGCCGCTGGCGTGCGGCGTGGTCGGCGCGGCGATCGAGGTGTGGGGACTGCGCCGTTGCCACGTCAACGGCCACATCGCGGAGTTGTTGTTCACCTTCGGCCTGGTCTTCATCATCCAGCGCGCGGTGATGATGATCTGGGGCACCCTGACCGTGCCGTATACGGTGCCGGCCAGCCTGAACTTCCCGCTGTTCCAGTACTACGGCCAGAACTTTCCGGCCTACCGGGCTTTCATGCTGCTGGTGACCACGGGAATGCTGGTCAGTATCTACCTGCTGCTGAAAAAGACCCGCATCGGACTGATCATCCAGGCGGCGCTCACCCACCCCGACATGGTCAGCGCGCTCGGCCACGATGTGCCGCGCGTCTTCACCATCGTCTTCGCCGGCGGATGCACGCTGGCAGGCCTGGCGGGGGTGATCGGCGGCAACTACTTCTCCACCGATTCCGGCATGGCCGACGCGATGGGCCCGATCGTCTTCGTGGTCGTGGTGTTCGGCGGCCTCGGCTCGCTCGCCGGCTGCTTCATCGCCTCGATCTTCATCGGCATGGTGCAGACCGCGGCGGTGATGGTGAACGGGTCGCTCAGCACCCTGTTCGCCCTGCCGCCCGGCGGCGATACGCTGTTCGGGGAAATCCTCACCATCCCGCTGGCCCGCGTCAGCCCGCTGCTGCCGTACGTGCTGATGATCCTCATCCTGTTCTTCCGCCCGCGCGGCCTGATGGGGACCCGCGAATCATGACCGTCGGCCGGCGTCTGCCCCTGGCCGGGCCGACCGCGTGAGCTCCGCCGCGCCTCCCGCCGCCGTCGCCATGCCCGCGCCACGCCGCGGCGGCCGGCTGCGCGCCGCCATGCCATGGATCCTGATGCTGCTGGTCGCCGCCATCCTGCCCTGGCTGTTCCGCGACTACGTCCACGGCCGGGACAACGGTTTCATGACCGCCATGTTCAGCCAGATGGGCATGATGATCATCTTCGCCCTGTCGTACAACATGCTGATGGGCGAAGCCGGG
Organism: Rhodopila sp.; assembly: GCA_036272115.1. Taxonomy (GTDB): domain Bacteria; phylum Pseudomonadota; class Alphaproteobacteria; order Acetobacterales; family Acetobacteraceae; genus Rhodopila. Next base: position 11,219 of record DATAZJ010000094.1, read on the forward strand.
TTGCTGTCGTTCTGCCACGCCGTCTTCTTCGGCTTCGGCGGATACTGCGTGGCGCATTTCCTCAACGCCACCATCGTCTGGATGCCGCTGGAGCTTCTGCCGCTCGCCGGTGGCGTCTGCGGCCTGGCGCTGGCGGTGATATTTGGCGCCATGGCGAC
>DATAZJ010000095.1:0-4471 GCA_036272115.1 Rhodopila sp.
GTCTTCGCGATCATGCTATGGCACGCGGTCACATTACAAGAAGTTAACAGGCGCGATTTCCCGGTTTTTTATCGCCCCGCTGCCGTACGTGGACAGGCTCCCGCATCGCAGCCTGATGCCTGGGGCACAGGGCGTCCCCGCAGGATCTGACATTCAGACGGTCAGTGGGCGCTCGCCGGGTCTCAGTCGGGCCTGGCAGACTATCCGGCCCCCGGGGCACCAGGTCGCGGGACGCAAGTTATGCGCCTGGAGGGACATTGTCCGTTGGCTGTATGCTCTCGACACCCACCTGGACTGGTCAGCCATCTCCTCAAGTCCGGCCAAATTGGTGATCAGAGTCCCGCTCGGGCGGTGAACAGCTTACTGCACAGACTACCGATCTTGGCCGCGACCGCGTCGTCGCCTGCCGGAATGACCAGTTTCTCCCCGGCGCCTTTCGAGCGATGCAATTCGACGATACATTGAAGACCGCCTTTACGCGCATACAGATCCGTCTCCCAAGCATTGGGGATATTGGAGTCCGTCGTGGGCACGACGTACGCCTCGTCGCCCACCCCACCCAGGGATTTGTGCGACGGCGTGACAAAAAACAGCAGATTCTTGAAGGACTGCGCATCGCCTTTTCGGATCGATATATCGACGAACGCGATACCGTTTCCACTGACTCCAAGCTCGCAGCCTTCCCCTGGCTTCGATTCCGACATCGAATAATGTGTGATCTTGGCTTTTCCGGTCAGGATGCCGTCGACATCATTGATGGAAAGTTCCTTGTCACATGGGTCCGGCGGACGCGAGGTGTCGGCCGCAAGGGCCGGCGGAGCGGCGATTGAAATTCCGAGCAACGCGACGGCCGCAAAAGTGGTCTTGGGCGCTAGCATCGTTACCTCCAGGCCAAGCCGTTGGAAGGATACTAATAAGTCGCAGCGTCTATATTCGCCTTTATGGTCCTGTCAGTCCAGTGGTTCAAAACAGACGGATAGTGTCGTCTGATTTGAACCACCAGCCCTCGATTTTGTGGGCCGATTCACCCGACCGCATGGGATGCTTCGGTCGGGATCGGGCCACTGGCAACGGCCAGTTCCACCTCGGGCAGGGCTCCATCGAATAGCGTCGGGCAGGGAGCAACACGCATTTTCACAAACTTCTTCCCAGCAGAGAATTCGCTATATCATGTATATATTATTGTATTGCGGTCCTGTCGGACCAAGAAGCGTTCGTGATCCGCTATAAATTCGTACGGACTTGATCGCGGCGCACTCCATGGATAATGGCGGATAAGAACGACCCATATTCACAGCAGGAATTCCTGGCTTTCCGGTCGTCATTACCAAATACGCTCGGCATGATGCCATCCTGTTCGATGTAGATACGAACACGGTTAATAGCTTCGTGCGCCAAGTCATTGATCAAGTCTATCATTTCGGACCTTCCACCAGGCGGCCTCGCCAACCGCCGCGTCCGAAATTACCCAGCCGCGGCGACCACCTTGCCACCCGACAGCCGGAAAATCCGATCCAGCCGCTCCACCCCGGTCAGCCGGTGGGTAATCAGGATCACCGTGCGCCCGGCCGCCGTCTCGTTCAGCGTCTCCAAAAACGCCCGTTCCGTTTCAGCATCCAGCCCGGCGCAGGGTTCGTCCAGGATCAGCACCGGCGCCGGTGACAGCAGCGCCCGAGCCAATGCCAGCCGCCGGCCCTGGCCGCCGGAGAACCGCGTTCCCCCCTCACCCACCCAGGTTTCCAGCCGATCCGGCAGCGCCCGCACCACATCGCCGATCCGCGCCGCGTCCAGTGCCGCCCACAGCGCGGCTTCATCCGCATCGGGCCGTGCCAGCAGCAAATTCGCTCGGATCGAGTCGTCGAACAGGTGCGTCGTCTGCCCCAGCCAGCCAATACGAGCGCGCACCAGGGCCGCAGGCAGCGTGGCGATGTCGATGCCGCCCAGCCGGATCTGCCCGGATCGCGGCGCCACCACTTTCAGCGCCAAGGCCGCCAGGGTCGACTTCCCTGCCCCGGACGGCCCTAGCAACGCGACCCGAGCGCCCTGCGGAACCTCCAGTGTCAGGCTGTCGAACACCGGCGGCCGGTCGGGCTGCCAGCGGAACTCGACGCCCTCGAAACGCAGCGCGGTGCCAACCGGCATGGCCGCGGGATCGGCCGGATCGGGGACAGGAACGGGCGCATCCGCCGCCTCCAGCACCCGGCGAGCGGCGGCCGCGGCGTGGCCGGCCAGGGCACCGGCACGGGTCAGGCCGCCCACCGCCTCGAACGCCGCCAGCACCAGGAACGCCGCCGCGATCGCCAGGGCGGGATTGACCCGGGCATCGATCAGCACCGCCAGCACGGCGATCTGCGCGCAGAGGAACGACGCCGCCCCAGCCAGCGCGGTCCGCCCGGCCATCGCCTGCTGTGCCGACAGCAGCGCAGCCTCCTTCGCTTGCACCATGGCCAGCATCCGGCCCTCGGCGGCAAACGCCCGCACTTCCCGCAACCCGGTCAGCGCATCCAGGGCGGCGATGCGCAGCGCACCCGCTTCGACCGCCAACCCGGCACCCGCCCGGCCCGAGGCCCGAGCCGCCAGCCAGGGAAGCACAAACGCCGCGGCGGCAAACAGCACGCCGACCTCGACTCCCAACCCCGGCGCCCGATGCCCAAGCAGCACCACAAGGACCGGCAGCAACAGCACCGCCGACGCCAGTGGCAGCAGGATGCGGAGATACAGCCCGTCCAATGCCTCGACATCGCCAACCAGCCGAGCCAGCACGTCGCCTGCCTGCCGAAACCCCAGCCCGCCCGCCGACGTCCGCGCCAGGCGGCGGAAGAACCAGACGCGCGTGTCGGCCAACGCCCGGAACATCGCGCCATGCGTCACCAGCCGTTCGGTGTAGCGCAGCACCACGCGGGCGCTGCCCAATCCACGCAGCAGCGCCGGTATCGCCAACCCGCCGCCAACCAGTGCCACGCCGATGGTCAGCCCGGACACCGCCATCAGCGAGACCCCGGCAACCAAAGCGGCCAGCGCAATGATGAGACCGACAAGCAGCCACCCGGTCTGCCGGCTCCACAGCCCCATGATCCGGAACAACGGCGCGCCCATCATGCCGCACCTCGCGCCGAAACGGCCTTGCCGTCGCGCAGGTCAAGCCGCCGGCCGCCGAAGCCGTGTGCGGCGGCGGAATGGCTGGCCAGGATCACTGTCCGCCCGAGCGCCAGCCGCCTCAAACTATCGAGTACCTCCTGCTCGGTCGCCGGGTCCAGATGCGCGGTGGGTTCATCGAGCAGCAGCAGTGGGGCATCCTTCAGGTAGGCACGCGCGATGGCCACACGCTGCGCCTGACCGCCGGACAGTCCGTAGCCGCCCTCGCCGATCAGCGTGTTCAGGCCGTCCGGCAGTCCGGCGGTGAACTGGTCAAGCCGAGCGGCGGTGGCGGCTGCGGTGACCTCGTCGGCGGAGGCTTCGGGCCGGGCGAACACGATGTTGTCGCGAATGGAGCCGGAGAAAAGTACCGGCCGTTGACCGATCCAGGCGGTCAAGCGGGACAGCGCCTGCGGCACGAGGTCGGTGATGTCGGCGCCGTTGATCGTCACCCGGCCGCTTTCGGGGCGGACGAAGCCCAGCAGGATCTCGATCACGGTTGATTTTCCGGCACCCGACGGCCCCGCCAGCACCAGGGTTTCACCCGAGGACACCCGGAACGACAGCCCGTCCAGCGCCGGCCCGCGTGAGGCGTCCCAGGTCAGCCGCACGTTGTCGAAGGCAACGGTCATGCCTTGCGCGGCAACGGTGCGGATTTCACGTGCCGGTACAGGTTCCGGCACCGGCGGCAGGTCGATCAGCGACTCTGCTGCGCCGGTGGCATGCAGCCGGTCCTGATAGGCGGCGGAGAAGGTCCGCAGCGGCGCGAAGAACTCCGGCGTCAGCAGCAGCACCGCCAGGGCCGGCCACAACACCTGGGCCATGCCGCCATGCCGCAGCAGGCCGAAGTAGTGGATCGCCAGCACCACCAGGGCCAACGCGGCGGCCAGGTCCAGCACGACCGAAGACAGGAACGCCACCCGCAAGACCCGCATGGTGCGGACCCGGAGTTCGGATGCCGCGGCCGACAGGGACTGGGCTTCGTCCTCCGCTCGGCCGTAAAGCACGATGGTGGCGATGCCGCGCACCCGGTCGAGGAAACGGGCCTGCAGCCGAGCCATCGCCAGGAACTGGTTGCGGGAGGCGGCGGCCGCCCCGATGCCCGCGACCGCCATGCCCACCGGCACCAGCACGCCGCAGCCCAGCAGCAGCAGCGCCGCCCAAGGGTCCGCGTAGAGCACCGCCAGCAGCACCACGCAGGGTCCCACCATGGCGAAGGTTGCCGCTGGCACGTAGCGTGAGAACAGCCCGTCCAATGCCTCGATCTTGTCCACCACGATGGTTGCCAGATCGCCGGAATGCCGTCCGCGCAGCAGCGCCGGCCCGGCATGCAGCA
>DATAZJ010000096.1:0-6480 GCA_036272115.1 Rhodopila sp.
GGCTGAGGTCGGTGTAGAGCAGGCGGGCCTCCGAGGCCGGGCCGCGGCGGATGGCGAGGCTGGCGACCTGAAGAACCCGCACCGATCCGTGCAGCGGGATGGTCAGCACGTCGCCGACGCGGAGTTTGGCGTGCGGCTTGCCGGTGGGCTGGCGGTTGATGCGGATAGAGCCTTGCGCGACCAGACCGGCGCAATCGGTGCGTGCGCGCATCACCCTGGCGCACCACAGCCATTTGTCCAGTCGCTGCCAGTCCTTGTCCTCGGTATCGGCTATCTTGCGCCTCCTCGGCGTAGGACGGCCAGGGCGGCGAAGGGTCCATTGGCGGCGGGCTGGGGCGGGGCTGCCTCGGTCAGCGGGCGGCGGCGGCGCAGCGGCATCAGCATCGCCGGGGCCGGCGGGCCGACCTGGTCGGGATGCAGGGCGGCGGCGGGCAGGACGCGGAAGCCGAGGGGGCGGAGGACGGCGGGCAGCATGTCGGGCTTGATGGCGAAGCGGGAGGCCAGGCCGGATGGCAGGGCGGACGGGCCCCGGCGGCAGCGGTAGCCGAGTTCGCCGGCGATTTTCTCGGCGATGTCGAGGCGCAGCAGGATGGGACCGGCCTCGACCCAGCCGGCCATGGCGGCGAAGGCGGGCGGCCAATCGGGCTGGTGGGCTTGGATGGAGACGAGGGCGGCGGGGGGCAGGACGGGGGTTCGGGCGCTGTTGTGCAGGGCCCAGAGGCGGGCGCGCATCTCGGCGGGGCGCGCTTTCAGCAAGGCGGGGATGAACAGGGCGAAGCGGCCGGAGCGGACGCCGAGGGCTCTTAATCGGGGGCGTATGTCGGGTGAGAGGGTTTCCTCATCCAGGCCGGGAATCAGGCCGAGGGACTCGGTCAGGCGGTGCAGCGGGCCGCGCAGCGGAGGATGGCTGCTTGCCAGGGTCTCGGCGGCGAAGAGTGGGGCGAGGTCGGCCCGGATCTGGGCGTCGAGCCAGGTCTGCAGGCGTTGCCTGATGCGTTCCCGTTCCGATCCGTCGAGGAATTCGCTGTCCAGGACGTGGACGCGGGGGCGCAGCCTGGTGGTGCCGGGGAGCAGCCTGGCGACCGGGACGGTGTCCCAGGTCAGGCGGTGGTCCTGGGTCCAGCCTATCGTGGCGTCGGGGGTGACTTCCAGGGCGGCGACGCGGCGGGGCATTTCGTCGCGTAGGGCGCGTCTGGCGGCGCGCAGGACCAGTTTCTTCTCATCGCCGACGGCCAGGGGGTCGGGAACGAAGTCGAAGCCCTCGATGCGGCCGACGTCGTGGCCTTCGACGACGACTTCCCCCCGGCGGGTGACGGCGGAGAGCAGTTCGGTTCCGTCGGCGGCATCCAGCCGGCGCATCAGCAAGGCGGAGCGGCGGTCGACGAAGCGGGTGGTGAGGCTTTCGTGCAGCGCGTCGGACAGCTTGTCCTCGACTTCGCGGGCGCGGCCTTGCCAGTGCAGCGAGTCCTTCACCCAGTCGGAGCGGGCGGCGATGTAGGACCAGACGCGGACGCCGGACAGGCGCTGCATCAGGGTGTCGATGTCGCCGTCGGCGCGGTCCAGCCCGGCGATCTGGGCGGCGAGCCAATCGGTTGGCAGGGTGGTGTCGGTGGCGACGTGGCCGAAGACGCGGGCGCACAGCTTGGCGTGGGTGTCGTCGGCCAGTTTGCGGAAATCGGGGATCTGACAGGCGTCCCACAGCAGCCGCATGCGCCGGCGGCCGGTCGCCAGTTTGCGGATGTCGGGGTCGCGGGACAGGGTGGTCAGGGTTTCCAGGTCGGAGGCCTCGTTGCCGCGGATCAGGCCGGGCCGCGGCGGCGGGGCGTTCAGGCTGTCGATCAGCGACTCGAGCGAGGCGAAATCGAGGTCGCTGTTGCGCCAGCACAGCATCTCCAGCGAATCGAAGGTGTGGGCCTCGACGGCGGCGACGACTTCGTCGGGGATGGGCGGGCATTCGGTGGTGGTGCCGAAGGTGCCGTCCCGCATGCCTCGTCCGGCTCGGCCGGCGATCTGGGCGACTTCCGAGGCGGTCAGCCGGCGGGGACGATGGCCGTCGAACTTGCCCAGGCCGGCGAAGGCGACGTGGTCGACGTTCATGTTCAGGCCCATGCCGATGGCGTCGGTGGCGACCAGGAAATCGACCTCGCGTTCCTGATACAGTGCGACCTGGGCGTTGCGGGTCCTGGGCGACAGGCGGCCCATGACGACGGCACAACCGCCTTTGCGGCGGCGGATGAGTTCGGCCAGCGCGTAGATCTCGGCCGCGCTGAAGGCGACGACGGCGGTGCGGGGCGGCAGGCGGACCAGCTTGGCCGGGCCGGCGTAGGACAGTTGCGACAGGCGGGGGCGGGTTTCGATATGGGCGGTGGGGACGAGGCGGCGGATCAGCGGGGCGATGGTTTCGGCGCCGAGGAACATGGTTTCGACCATGCCGCGGGCGTGCAGCAGGCGGTCGGTGAAGACGTGGCCGCGGTCGGGGTCGGCGCAGAGCTGGATTTCGTCCACCGCGACGAATTCGGTGTGGCGGTCGAGCGGCATGGCTTCGACGGTGCAGGAGAACCATTTGGCTTCCGGCGGGATGATCTTTTCCTCACCGGTGATCAGGGCGACGTGGCGCACGCCCTTGATCGCGACCATGCGGTCGTAGTTCTCACGCGCCAGCAGGCGCAGGGGGAAACCGATGATGCCGGATGAGTGGGCCAGCAGTCGCTCGATCGCGAGATGCGTCTTGCCGGTGTTCGTCGGGCCCAGGACGGCCTTGACGCGCGCGGCGAAACCGGAGTCGGAGCCAAGCATGGGATGGATGTTTGGGTGTCTGGCGCGGGAATGCAAGCGGTGATGTCGTGATGGGTGTGGTTCGTCGCCGCAGGTTCGCGGGCGGGATGAGCGGCGGACCCGTTACGGCCGGTCCTCTCAATCCAATTGGTCCATGACATATCCTTTGGGATGCCCTGTACAGCATCCATGCGACGCGTGGTGCTGGATAGGACGGTTGTCGTCTCCGCGTTTCGCAGCCGGCAAGGCGCGTCATACAAGGTGCCTGGCCTGGTCGCCGACCGGCGATTGGTGCCGCTCGCGACACCGGCACTTTTCCTGGAATACGAAGAGGTACTGAAACGCCCGGAGCAGCGCCATATATCCGGCCTCACGCTCGCTCAGATCGACGCGGCCCTCTCGGCCCTGGCTGACGCGATCGAGCCGGTGGACCTGCATTTTGCCTGGCGGCCTCAACTCTCGGATTCCGACGACGAGATGGTTCTGGACGCGGCAATCAACGGACGGGCCGATGCGCTGGTGACCCGCAACATCGCGGATTTCGTTCAGCCTGCACGCCGGTTCGGCCTCACGGTGATACCGCCGGGCGAACTGTTGAAGAGGATGAGACAATGAGTAAGGGAACCTATCCCCTCAGGCTGCCCGCCTCGATAAAGGCGGCGGCGGCACGGCTGGCGAAGGAAGACGGCGTGTCGCTGAACCAGTGGATCGCGTCGGCGGTGGCACAGAAAGTCGGCGCGGTGGAGACCGCAGCCGCATTCTTCGAAAAACGCGCGGGCGGAACACGCGCCGGAGACTTGCGCGCCATCCTTGCGTTGGTGCCGGACCGAGCGCCCGACCCGGGGGACGAATTGCCGGCAGAGCCGTAACGCCCGGAAAGTCATGCCCCGCGCGTGAAAGGGGCGAACCGCTACCGGAACGAGGCAATTCCTCAAACCCGAATATACTGGGCCGTTTAATGGCCCGTTTACTGGCCCGACAGGCGAGGCGGCATCGGCATTGGTGCCGCTCCGGAGCAGCAGGACACCTCACCGCTTGACTCACCCAACCCGCCAGGGTTTGTGTGCCGCCCCTGACAGGGCCGCCGTTCAAGCGGCCGATTTTCCGCGGGATACCAACGCATGCACGCCTATCGCACCCATACTTGTGGCGCCCTGCGGGCCGCCGACGCCGCCAAGGATGCCCGCCTCTCGGGCTGGGTGCATGCCAAGCGCGACCATGGCGGGCTGCTGTTCATCGATCTGCGCGACCATTACGGGCTGACCCAGTGCGTGTTCGCCGCCGGGTCACCCGCGTTCGCCGCTGCCGATGCGGTGCGGCCGGAGAGTGTCGTTACCGTCACCGGGCATGTGGTGATGCGGGAGGCGGGGACGGTCAACCCTCGGCTGCCGACGGGCGAGGTGGAGTTGCGGGTTGCCGAGATGGTGGTGCAGTCGGCGGCCGAGGTACTGCCGATGCAGGTGGGCGGGGAGGAGAAGTTCCCCGAGGACATAAGGCTGAAATACCGGTTCATCGATCTGCGCCGCGAGAAATTACACAAAAACATGATCTTGCGGTCGAATGTTATCACCTCGGTGCGACGGCGGATGATCGAGCAGGGGTTTCTGGAGTATCAGACGCCGATCCTGACGGCGTCCTCGCCCGAGGGGGCGCGGGATTTTCTGGTGCCGTCCCGTATTCATGCCGGGAAGTTCTATGCGCTGCCGCAGGCGCCGCAGCAGTTCAAGCAGTTGCTGATGGTGGCCGGGTTCGACCGGTATTTTCAGATCGCGCCGTGTTTTCGGGATGAGGCGTCGCGGGCGGACCGGTCGCCGGGGGAGTTTTATCAGCTCGATTTTGAGATGAGCTATGTCACGCAAGAGGATGTTTTCAATACAATTGAGCCGGTGATTGCCGGGGTGTTCGAGGAGTTCGCCGAGGGGCGGTCGGTGACCAGACCACCGTTCCAGCGTATCCCGTTTGACCAGGCGATGCTGGAATTCGGGTCGGACAAGCCGGATTTGCGCAACCCGATCCGGATTGCCGATGTCACTGAGCATTATGCCGGGTCGGGGTTCGGGCTGTTTGCTCGTATTGCCGCGTCCGGCGGGGTGGTGCGGGCGATTCCGGCGCCGGGTGCGGGGGCCAATCCGCGCAGCTTCTTCGACAAGCTGAACGACTGGGCGAAGGCCGAGGGTCAGGGTGGGCTGGGGTATATCACCTTTGACGCCGAGGGGCCGAAAGGGCCGATCGCGCGCAACCTGGAGGCAGACCGAGCAGAAGCGATTCGGGTGGCGTGCGGGGTGAAAGCGGGCGATGCGGTGTTCTTTGTCGGGGGGAAGAAAGATGTCGCTCCGAAATTCGCCGGGGTGGTGCGGACGCGGCTGTGCGAGGAGCTGGGGTTGCTGGAAAAGGGGGCGTTCAAGTTCTGCTGGGTCACCGATTTTCCGATGTTCGAACTGAACGAGGAGACCGGGCTGGTCGATTTCAGCCACAACCCGTTCAGCATGCCGCAGGGCGAGCTGGAGGCGCTGAACACCCAGGACCCGCTGACCATCAAGGCGTTCCAGTACGACATCGTGTGCAACGGGATCGAATTGTCGTCGGGGGCGATTCGAAACCACCGGCCGGACATCATGATCAAGGCATTCGAGATCGCCGGCTATACCGCGGCGGACGTGGAGGCTCGGTTTGGCGGGATGCTGAACGCGTTCCGCTATGGGGCGCCGCCGCATGGCGGGTCGGCGCCGGGCATCGACCGCATGGTGATGCTGCTGGCGGATGAGCCGAACATTCGTGAGGTGATCCTGTTCCCGCTGAACCAGCAGGGTGAGGACCTGATGATGGGCGCGCCCGCGGAGGTGCCCCCTGCCCGGCTGAAGGAGCTGTCGCTTAAGATCGACATCCCGCCGGCGAAGCCGAAAGTCACAGCTGGCTGAGCCGCTCGGCGAGCGGTGGCGCGTTGTCCTGAGGTGTGCGTATCCTGAGGTGCCGGTTTGCGGCGCATTTTCCAGCGGAGTCATCCATGCGCGTTCCCGCCGTCGTCGGCGCCCTGCTTCTCGCTACCGCGATCGCGGTCCATCCGGCCGGCGCGGCCAATGCCCCGGTGCCCGGGAAAACCTCCGTCGAGGACGGGCTGCTGGCGCACAAGGCGCTGTATACGTTGACGCTCGACAGCGCGAAGAGCAACGACGTGATCGGCTCCCACGGCACCATGGGCTATGAGGTGACGGATGCCTGCGACGGGTGGGCGGTGCGCCAGCGGCTGGACATGACGATCACCAACGCCGACGGGCAGAACATCCAGATGACGTCGGACTACGCGACCTGGGAGGCCAAGAACGGGCTGACGTTCCGCTATCACATGCGGCAGACGACGGACACCGCGGTGACCAGCCAGACCGACGGCGAGGCCACGTTGCAGAAGGTCGGCGGTCCGGGGGAGGCTCGGTACACCGAACCGCATGACAGTGTCGCCAAGCTGCCGGCCGGCACGGTGTTCCCGATGGCGCATACCGCCGCGATCATTGCCGCGGCGCAGGACAAGAAGCATTTCCTCAGTCTTCCGCTGTTCGATGGGACGGACGAGAAAGGGGCGGAGGACAGCTTCATCGTGCTGCTGGACTGGAAGCCGCCGATGCAGACTCAGTGGCCGATCCTGTCGGTGCTGCCCAGCACACGGATCCACATCAGTTTCTTCGACCATGGGCCGGACAGCGTCACGCC
>DATAZJ010000097.1:0-2357 GCA_036272115.1 Rhodopila sp.
GACCCTGGTGGGCGTCGACGACGTCGCATTGGCCCAGGCGAATGGCCTCAACAAGCCCTACCATATGCATGTCGGCCAGATCCTGCGCGTGCCCGGCGGCTATGGCGATGGTTCGCTGGCGCGCGATGCCGGCCCGGTGGACGACGTCAACATGGCCTATGTGCCGCCGGGCCAGCCGGCGGTGACGCCGCATTCCGCAATCTCGTCCTCCACTTTGCCACCGCCTTCCGGCGTGTCCGGTGGTCCGGGCAGCGCGCCACCGCCGCCACGGCAGGCCTATGCGCCGCCGCCATCCTCACCGCCGCCCCGTGGGGGATCGGCGGGCATGAGTTCCACGGCTCTTGCTCCGCCGCCACAGTCCGGTGGGCCCACTCCGATCTATCAGCCGCCGCCTCAGCAGGCGCCCGTCCCGCCGAAGCCGCAGCAAGCCGCACCGCCTCAGCAGCAGGCGTTGGTCGCGCCGCCCGCGCCACCGGCGGCGGGGGCCGGGCCGCATTTCATTCGTCCGGTCTCGGGCCAGACGATCACCGGCTTCGGAGCAGGCGGTTCCGGCCAGACCAACGACGGCATCAATATCGCCGCGCCGGCGGGCACGGCGGTTCATGCGGCCGATTCCGGCACCGTCATCTATACGGGCAACGAGCTGGCCGCCTTCGGCAATCTGGTGCTGATCCGCCATGCCGGCGGCTGGGTGACGGCCTATGGCCATCTGGCCAAGATCGATGTCGCGAAAGGCTCGACCGTGGTCCAGGGCCAGCCGATCGGCACGGTCGGCCAGACAGGTTCGGCGCCGGCGCCCCAACTGCATTTCGAGATCCGCCAGGGCGCCAAGCCGGTCGACCCGGCGCCGTTCCTGAGCGGCAGGGGTTAGATCGCCTTCCCCAGCCGACCGGCCAGGTCCTGGATATATTGCCAGGCGACGCGGCCGGAGCGGGCGCCGCGGATCATCGACCATTCGATGGCTTCGGCGTGGAGTTGCTCCAGGTCGATCGTGAGGCCGAAATGGGCCGCATAGGCCTCGACCATGGCGAAATAGGTTTCCTGGCCGCAGCTATGGAAGCCGAGCCACAGGCCGAACCGGTCCGACAGCGACACCTTCTCCTCCACCGCCTCGCCGGGATTGATCGCGGTGGCGCGCTCATTTTCCATCATGTCGCGCGAGATCAGGTGGCGGCGGTTGGAGGTGGCATAGAACAGAACATTCGCCGGCCGGCCTTCGATGCCGCCGTCGAGCACCGCTTTCAGCGATTTGTACGTCGTGTCCTCGCCATCGAAGGACAGATCGTCGACCAGGATCAGGGTCCGGCGGGATTGTTCGCGCAGCAGCGTCAGCAGCGCCGGCAGCGAGACGATCTCTTCGCGGTGAATCTCGACCAGCGCCAGGCCGCTCTTTGTCTCCGCATTGACGGTGGCATGGACCGCCTTCACCAGAGAACTCTTGCCCATGCCGCGTGCGCCCCACAGCAGCGCGTTGTTGGCCGGCAGGCCGGCGGCGAAGCGGCGGGTATTCTCCAGCAGCGTATCGGCCTGCCGATCGATGCCCTTGAGCAGGCCGAGCTCGACCCGCGAAACGACAGGCACCGGCGTCAGCCGGCCGGTATCGGCATGCCAGAGGAACGCCTCGGCCGTAGCAAAGTCGAGCGGCGGCGGGGCAGGCGGGGAGAGCCGCTCCAGCGCGGCGGCGATCCGCGTCAGGCTATCGGCGATGGGTTTCAGATCCGGCTTATCGGGCATCGACGGACACAGGGCTGCGGGGTAGGGCGGGCATAACAGCGTGCGACGCGCTGATTTGCAAGAATGCCTCCAGCGGTTATAGTCCGCGCGCCCGGGAAAACGCCCCAAATTCGGCGGCCCCAACCATCCGGCGGTAAGGTTTGACGATGTCGTTGTTTGAATTGATTCCCTCTGCCTATGCCCAGACCACGACCGGCGCGGCAGGCGGCACGTCGACCGGGGACATGTTGACGCAATTCTTCCCGTTCATCCTGATCATCGGTATCTTCTATGTCCTGATGATCCGGCCGCAGCAGCAGAAGCAGAAGGCGCTGCAGAAGCAATTGTCTGACCTGAAGCGCGGTGACAATGTCATCACGTCCGGCGGCATCATCGGGACTATTGCGCGGGTCGTGAACGATGACGAAGTCTTGCTCGATATCGCCGAGGGCACGCGTGTCCGGGTGGTGCGGTCCACGATCACCGGCATAACCGGCAAGGGCGAGCCCAGGACCGACGTGAAATCCACGTCCGACAATGCCGAAGACAAGCCGGCGGCGCCCCGGACTGCCCGTCGCGGCAAGCCGGCGAACGAAAGCAAGCCGCAAGCCTGATCGCGACAATCGGCGGTCGATAGGCACGAG
>DATAZJ010000098.1:0-3077 GCA_036272115.1 Rhodopila sp.
TGGTGAAACTGTATGCCGCGGCGTTCGGATCGGACATTGACGGCCTGACCGGAACGCCGGAGCAGGTCGCCAAGGTCGCCAGGGAATACCGGGTCTACTATGCCGAACATCGCACCGGTCCGGGGCCGAACGATTATTCGATGGACCACAGTTCGGTGCTGTACCTGATGGGGCCTGACGGCGGTTTCGTCGGGCCGGTGCGGGCGGATCAATCGGGTTCGGAGATCGCGGCCGACCTGAAAAAGCTGATGGGATAGGAGGACGATGCCCGGGACATCGCGCTGGTGCGACCGCCAGGCACCGGCGCGGCTGAAAAATTCGTCATGCGATCGATTTTGAGTCCCGCACGAACCAACATTGCCGTAGAACGGGCGCTCACCCTGTTAAACGGGTGTGATAACGAATTAAGGCCAATGGCCGCTTTGGGAGCGTTTATATGAAGAAGTCCTGGACCATCTCACGCAGAAATACCGTCAAGTTGGCCGCTACCGCTGCCGCGCTGCCACTGGTGCATATCCGTACCGCCGCCGCGGCGGGGAAATTGAGTGTTGGATTCTGGGACCATTGGGTTCCCGGCGCGAACAAGGTGATTCAGTCGCAGGTCGATGCCTGGGCCGCGAAGAACAAGGTCGACGTCACCGCCGATTTCATCAGCTCCGCCAGCGGCAAGCTGCAGTTGACTCCGGCGGCCGAGACCCAGGCCAAGACCGGCCATGACATGATGACTTTCATCACATGGGATGTGCAGAACTACGCCGACAGCCTGGAACCGGTCGATGAGGTGATGACGCGCCTTACGGCCGCCAATGGCGATCCGAACGCGGTTGTCACCTACCTGGCGAAATACAAGGGCCATTGGGCCGCGGTGCCGTCGAGCAGCGGCACGCAGACGAAGCCGCCTTGCGCGCGGATAAGCTGGTTCAAGAAGAACGGCCTCGATATCCAGGCGATGTATCCGGCGAAGGACGAGAAGAACGCGCTGCAGGATGCGTGGACGTGGGACGAGTTCCTGAAATACGCCGAGATCGCGGCCAAGGATAACATGACGTTCGCCATGGGCATGGGCAGCGGCACGCTGAACACCGATGCGACCGATACGCATGGTGCGATTTTCGCGGCGTTCGGCGGCACGCTGATCGACGCCGAGGGCAAGTCGCAACTGAAGTCGGACGGCACGCGCCAGGCGCTGGAATACGCGCAAAAGCTGGTGAAGTTCTATCCGGCCGACGCGGTCAGCTATGACGATGCCTCCAACAACCGAGCGTTGATCTCCAACAAGTCGGCGCTGATCTTCAATCCGCCGTCGGCCTGGGCTGTTGCCAAGCGTGATGCTCCGACGGTGGCGGCCGACTGCTGGACGTTCCCGGCGCCGTCGGGTCCGAAGGGCCGGTTTGTGCCGACGCAAAGCTACTTCTGGGGCGTCTACAAGTTCAGCCAGAACAAGACCGCCGGCAAGGAACTGGTCGAGTTCCTGATGCAGCGGGAGAATGTCGAGGCGCGCGACAATGCGTGCGAGGGCTACGACCTGCCGCCGTATGCCAAGCTGAACGACTTCAAGATCTGGGATGAGGTCGGACCGCCGAAGGGCACCGTCTACAACTACCCGCTGCGGCCGGCGAGCGGTCAGAAGCCGTCGTTGACCGGATCGGAAGCGGCGCCGGAAATCGCCGTGCAGATCTACAACCGCGGCGTTCACAACCAGATTTTTGCGAAGCTGCGGGATGGCCAGACGATCGACCAGGTCATTTCCTGGACGCAGGACGAACTGGACGGCTATTCCCGCTAGGGGAAGTGGATTGGGGCGGCGCCGGAGGTTCCGGGGCCGCCCTTTTTCTGTGTGCCGTGTGCCCCGGAAGTCTACGTGCCGTGGGCGTTTATCAGTCCCAGGACACTGCCCAGCGGAACCACGAAATCCGCGCCGGCGATGATATGCGCGTCGGTCGTGGAAACCAGCTTGAGGCTGACGTAGACCTTCTCGTAACTGGTGGCATAGGTCCCGGTTACCACCGCCGCCGCGGTGGGGTCTGACCTCAGGGCGCGCCGGTTCCGCGAAAGCATGAATTCCCCATTGCCCTGCTTCAGGCTTACCGCGCTCCGGAGGCGAATTTCGGATGTTTTGTGGCCGGTCTGGGCCAGTCGGGTGCGGATCATATCGGCGACGATATTGCCCAGAGCGGAACTGCGTTCCAGGTTCCTGGCGTTTGACAGAGATGCAACGACCAGAGGCGTGCTTCCGGTCACCTCGGGCGCGCCGGCGAGGATCAGATCGACGGCCCGATACGTCAGCGTACTCAGATCGCCTTGCTGGTCGACCGAAGCGGTGGGGTCGCTGGAACTGGTCGCTGCCTGATCGGGATCGGTGGCGCATCCGGCGACGGCCAGGCAAAGAGGCATGACCATCGCCAGCCTGCGTATCATGCGGTTCATGGTGCGTCCCAATCCACGGTCAGGGGTCAAGATGGAGAAGACGCGGCGCCAGGACGGCACCGCCATCGCTCCACGATGCGACTTGGGTCAGATCCGCGGTTTTTGTGTACAGCGGAATGTCGCGGTTGCGGACATAGACCGGTTGCCGCAGCCGCATGACGACCTGTTCGTCGGTGACGACCGATGCGTCCCAGATCGCCTCGGCGTTGCTGGTTGGCGTCAGCGCGATGATGGTGTCGGCGGCGACGCCCAGGCCGACCGCGGAGAAGGCGGCGGTATCGGCGGCGGTCCATCTGGACATCGGCACCGATGCGCCGATCACGGCGCCAGGGATCGAAGCGATCCCGGCGGTGGTGCCGACCAGACCCGGAGGCTTGTCGCGCGGGCTCCATGTCACGAAGTCGACGTCGAGGTTCACCACCGTCGCGCCAACCGGCGTTCGCGACACGGTGCCGCCGCGGGACAGGATGTCGGCTTGCAGTTCAATGGCGACCTCATGCACGAAGGCGGAGCCTTGTGCGCGCACCCGCACGTACACCGGCTTCGTCGCGTATCCCTGTGGCGCGGTCATCGGCGGGATGGGCGGCAGCAGGGCATGGGCTGCCATCTCCGCGGCGATCTCGTGTGCCACGTTGTCCCAGTCGCGGACT
>DATAZJ010000099.1:0-2512 GCA_036272115.1 Rhodopila sp.
CGCGCGGCACGGCATTCCTCGGCTGCCCGGTTGCCATCCTCGGCGGCGCCATGAGCTGGGTCAGTGAGCGGAACCTGGTCTCGGCCATTTCGAATGCCGGCGGGTTTGGCGTGATCGCGTGCGGCTCGATGACACCTTCGCTGCTGGCGGCCGAGATTGCCGCAACGCAGGCGGTGACCAGCCAGCCGTTCGGGGTCAATCTGATCACCATGCACCCGCAGTTGGACGACCTGATCCGGATCTGTCTGGCGGCCAAGGTCAGTCACATCGTGCTGGCCGGCGGCATCCCGCCAAGCGGAGCGGTCAGGGCGGTCAAGGATGGCGGCGCGAAGCTGATCTGTTTCGCCCCGGCTTTGGTGCTGGCGCGGCGGTTGGTACGGTCGGGCGCGGATGCCATCGTGATCGAGGGCTCGGAAGCCGGTGGCCATATCGGGCCGGTGTCGCTGACTGTGCTGGCGCAAGAAATCCTGCCCCACCTGCGCGACGTCCCCATCTTCGTCGCAGGTGGCCTGGGCCGTGGCGAGGCGATCCTGGCTTACCTGGAAATGGGCGCATCCGGCGCCCAGTTGGGCACGCGGTTCGCTGCGGCGAAGGAGTCGATCGCGCACCCGAACTTCAAGAAGGCCTTCATCCGTGCCAATGCCCGCGACGCGTTGCCCTCGGTGCAATTGGATGAGCGGTTCCCGGTGATCCCGGTCCGCGGGCTGGTGAATGAGGGGACCAAGACGTTCCTGCGTCACCAGGCCGAGACGCGCGACAAATTCCAGGCCGGCGACCTCAACAAAGAGTCGGCGCAACTGGCGATCGAGCAGTTCTGGGCCGGCGCGCTACGCCGTGCCGTGATCGAGGGCGACATCGAGATGGGCTCGGTGATGGCCGGCCAGTCGGTCGGCATGGTGACCGCCGAGCAATCGATCGCCGATATCTTGCGGGAGTTGGTGACCCAGGCCACTGCCGCTCTCGCTGCCCGGCGACAGGGGGAATGAGCGGCGATGGAGGGCCCGCCCTCAGACTTGCGGCCTCCCCTGCCTGAGCGAACCTCGGGTCCGGCCACGACAGGCGCTGCACGCAACAACGACATCGCGACCGGCGTAAATCCCGGCGGTGCATCTGGGCGGCTCCTGTTGGTAAAGCTGCGCGATCTGCATGCCCATGGCGCCGCCCCGATCTCCGACCTGGTGCGCCTCGTGGCGTCCGAGGTGGAGAGTGAGGTTTGCTCGGTCTATGTCCGCCGGCCCGGCGACCTGCTAGAACTGGCGGCAACGCACGGACTGAACGTCAAAGCCATCGGCCAGACCCGGTTGCGGGTCGGCGAGGGAATCGTCGGCCTGTGCGCAGCCCAGGGTGCGGTGATGAATTTGCCGGATGCGCAGAACCATCCGGCGTTCGCTTACCGGCCGGAGACCGGGGAGGAACCGTTTGCCTCCATGCTGGCGGTCCCCGTGCGCCGCTCCGGTCGCGTGCTTGGCGTGCTGACAGTGCAAAACCGCATGCCGCGGCACTTCATCAGCCAGGAAGTCGACGAACTGGAAACCGTGGCCATGCTGCTGGCGGAAATGCTGCCGGCCACCAGCGCCACCGAAGCCGTCGGCGAAGGCCTGCCCAGTACCGTGCCGCGGGTCTTCTCCGGCACCACCTTGATGACCGGCATCGCGATCGGTCCCGTGGTGCTGCATGCCACGCGGATGACCGGCATCACGCTGCTGGCCGACGACCCGGCGCGGGAACTGCAACGGCTGGCCGAGGCGTCCGACCGCATGCAACGCGGGATCGACGATTTGCTCGCGGGCGTCCCGGGCGATGCGACGACGTCACGCGATGTGCTGGAAGCCTACCGGCTGGTCGCCGCGGATCAGGGCTGGCTGCGTCGTGTCGGTGACGTCATCCGGGGCGGCCTGACCGCGGAGGCTGCAGTCGCCCGCGTTGCCACCGAGCTGCATGACCGGATGCGCCGGATCAGCGACTCGTATTTGCGGGAGCGGCTGGCCGATCTGGAAGACCTCGCCAATCGTTTGTTGACCACACTGACCGGGCGTCAGCCGCGTGAATCGGTGCCGGCCGGCGGCATTCTGCTGGCCCGCCGTCTGGGGCCGGCCGAGTTGCTGGAATGGCAAAACAGCGGCATTGCCGGCATCGCGATCGAGGAAGCCAGTCCGTCCGGGCATGCCGCAATCCTGGCCCGCGCTTTGGGGATTCCTGCGGTCGG
This sequence comes from Rhodopila sp., assembly GCA_036272115.1. GTDB lineage: Bacteria > Pseudomonadota > Alphaproteobacteria > Acetobacterales > Acetobacteraceae > Rhodopila. The sequence continues at coordinate 2,207 of DATAZJ010000099.1, forward strand.
TGGCACGCGGGGAATGCTCGACACGGCCGAGCCCGGCCACGAGGCGGTGATCGACGGCGACGGCGCGCAATTGGTGCTGCGGCCCGAGGCTGAGGTCCGCCACGTCTACGTCCGCGCGCTGGAGGCGCATTCGCTGCGTTACGCCGGGTTCGCTGCACTGCGCGACCGGCCAGCCCAGACGGCCGACAATGTGCGGGTTCGGCTGATGCTGAATGTCGGGCTCGATCTGGAACTGGCGCAACTCGAGCGGACCGGTGCCGAAGGGATCGGGCTGTTCCGCACCGAGATCGCCATGCTGGCACGTGG
>DATAZJ010000100.1:0-5164 GCA_036272115.1 Rhodopila sp.
GCCGGTGTTTCAGCAGATTATCGATTGGCAGCATGCCAATCACGAATTCGGCGAGCCGGAGACCTGGCCGCCGCCGCTGGAACGGGTGGTGCGGCACACCGGCGGTCCGTTCGGCGACTACGCGTATGAGCGGACCCGGCCCAACGGCACGGTGCTGGAGGTGCGGACCCAGTCGCTGCCCGATGGCGGCATGGTCCGCACGTTCACCGATATCAGCGACCGCAAGCGCAATGAGGCGGCGCTGGCCGTGGCGCAGGCGCGGGCCGCGCATGCCGAACGGGTGCAGGTGCTGGGGCAGTTGGCGGGCGGGATCGCCCATGATTTCAACAATATCCTGCAGGCGGTCCAAGGCGGTGCCACGCTGATCGACAAGCGCGCCGGCGACCCCGACAGCGTCCGGCGGTTCACCCGGATGATCCTGGAGGCCAGCGAGCGGGGGATTTCCATCACCAGGCGGCTGCTGGCGTTCGCAAGGCGGGAGGAGCTGCGGGCCGAACCGCTCGATGCCGCGGCGCTGCTGTCGGGATTGCGTGACGTGCTGAACCACACGCTGGGCAGCGGCATCTCGGTCGATGTGCGGGTGGACGCGGGGCTGCCGCCGCTGCTGGCCGACAAGGGGCAGTTGGAGACTGCGCTGGTCAATTTGGCGACCAATGCGCGCGATGCCATGCCGGACGGCGGGACGCTGACGTTCTCGGCTTCGGCGCAGGCCGTGGAGGCGGATGCGGATCATCCGGCCGATCTGCGGCCGGGGCGGTATGTCCGGCTGTCGGTTGCCGATACCGGTTCGGGGATCGCCGCACCGCTGCTGGTCCGGGTGCTGGAGCCGTTTTTCTCGACCAAGCCGCCGGGGCAGGGTACCGGCCTGGGGCTGTCGATGGCGAAGGGATTCGCCGAACAGAGCGACGGCGGGCTGACGATCGACAGCGTTCCCGGTCAGGGCACGACGATCTGTCTGTGGTTTCCGGAGGCGACCCGGCGGGAGGTGCCAAGCCAGCCGGCCGAATCGTCGGGGACGGCCGAGCGCGACGCCGGCACCCACGTCCTGCTGGTGGATGACGAGGCGATGGTGCGGGAGACCCTGGCGGCGTCGCTGGAGGATGCCGGTTACAGCGTGGTGACGGCGGCGGACGGGGCGGCGGCGCTGGATGTGCTGCGGTCCTCGGCGGCGGTCGATATCCTGGTGACCGACCTGTCGATGCCGGGGATCGACGGGCTGGCGGTGATCCAGCAGGCGCGGCGTCAGCGTCCCGGGCTGCCGGCGGTGCTGCTGACCGGCCATGCGGGGAACGATTCGGCGACGGGCGGTGGGCCGGACGGCGCCTACATTCTGGTGCGCAAGCCGGTGACGGGGGAGCAACTGGCCGGTCGGATCGCCGCGGTGCTGGCGGCGGCCCTGACATCCGTGCCCGAGGCGTGATCGCTTGGATGGCGCCTCGGAGAATCGCGATACGTCGCGGTTTTGTCTGAGTGACCGGTTCAGTGGCCTGCTGGTCCCGGAAGCGCGCCGCAAGGTGCGACGAACGTCCGGGGCAGGACACCAGGCCGGCGACGGGTTCCCGCTGGCGAAAATCGGGATAGAGTGCCGGAGACGCAAATAACGGAGGAAACCCATGCAAGGTGTCGTGTTTACCGGCGAACGTGGCCTGGAACTGATGAATTTCCCCGATCCGACGCCGGGACCCGGCGAGGTGGTGGTGGAGATGAAGGCCTCCGGCATGTGCGGATCGGACCTGCACCAGTATCGCCGGCCGAAGGGCCAGGCACGTGCGGGCACCGGGTTGCCGGCCAATCCGAACCCGGTGATCGGTGGGCATGAGCCGTGCGGCGTGGTCGCGGCGGTCGGGCCGGATGTGCTGCCGACCGAGGCGAAAGTGGGTCAGCGTGTGATGGTGCATCACTACCAGGGCTGCACGCAGTGCGGTCACTGCCGGTCCGGCTGGCAGCAGTTGTGCCAGGAGGTGCCGGTGAAGGTGTACGGCAACAACGCAAACGGCGGGCACGCGAAGTATCTGCTGGTGCCGGCCAATACGCTGGTGCCGCTGCGCGACGAACTGACGTTCACCGCGGGGGCGGCGATCGCCTGCGGGTCCGGTACCGCCTATGGGGCGCTGCGGCGGATGAACGTCTCGGGGCGGGATACCATCGCGATCTTTGGGCAGGGACCGGTCGGGCTGGCGGCGACGCAGTTCGCCAAGGCAATGGGCGCGCGGGTGATCGCGCTGGATATCAATGGGCAGCGGCTGGCTCGGGCGAAGGAATTCGGCGCGGATGAGGTGGTCAATCCGGGATCGAACGATCCGGTGGAGGCGATCAAGGAGCTGACGGGCGGCCGGTATGCCGACCTGACGCTGGATACGTCATCGAACGCCGAGGCCAGGTTGAACGCTATTCGGTCGACGAAAGTGTGGGGGACGATGTGCTTCGTGGGTGAGGGCGGCGACGTGCATATCGATGTCAGTCCGCATCTGCTGCGGCGGCAGATGACGCTGGTGGCGTCGTGGACGTTTTCCAACATCATCCAGGCGGAGTGCGCGGATTTCTGTGTCGAGCGGAAGGTGGACGTGGATGCGCTGTTCACCAACCGGTGGCGGCTGGAGCAGGCGGATGAGGCGTACAAGCTGTTCGACAAGCAGTCGGACGGCAAGGGCGTCTTCCTGATCTGATGCGCGACGATGTTGCCTGGCTGTACAAGGCCGCCGGCGCGCGCGGGCTGATCGTCGGCAGTGCGGGCAATGTCAGCGGACGGACGCCGGAGGGGATGCTGATCACGCCCTCCGGCGGCGATCCGGAGACGGTGACAGAACTGGTGCAGGTGTCGCTGGATGGGCAGGCGCCGGATGGGGGTGTGCCGTCCAGCGAGTGGGCGATGCATGCGGCGGTTTACCGCGAATGTCCGGCGGCGGGGTTCGTGGTGCATGCGCATGCGGATGCCTGCACGGCGCTGGCCTGCCTGGGGTCGGGGCTGCCGGCGTTTCATTACATGGTCTTGCAGTTCGGCGGCGATGACGTGCGGTGCGCGCCGTATGTGACGTTCGGGACGCAGGCGCTGGCGGATCATGCGGCGGTGGCAATTCGCGGGCGTTCGGCGTGCCTGCTGGGCAATCATGGAATGATCGTCTGCGGAGAGAGCGCGGCGAAGGCGTTGTCCGCCGCGTTGTTGCTGGAGACGCTGTGCCGGCAGTATTTGCTGGCGTTGTCGGCGGGGACGCCTCGGTTGCTGACGGCGGGGGAGATGGCGGAGGCTCGGGAGCGGTTCAAGACGTATGGGCCGCGGGGGCGGTGATTGCGGGACCGCGGGTTCCTTCTTGCGGTCGTTGCGCTGGATATCATGGTGCGGCTGCCGCTGCTGGCGCTGCACGTCGTTCCGATGTCGGATTTCGGGTGGTATTTCGATGCGGCGCGATCGATCGCAGCCGGGGCCGGGTTCGCCGATAAGGGGGTGTTGACGGCGTTCTGGCCGGTGGGGTGGCCGGGCTTCCTGGGTGGGCTGTTGTGGCTGTTCGGTTCGCATGTGTGGGTCGGTCAGTGCGCGAACCTGGTGCTGTCGGTGGCTGTGATCGGGCTGACGGCGATGGCCGGGAAGCGGATGTTTCCGGAAAGACGCGCATGGCGGCTGGGGATTTTGGTGATTGCGCTGTTGCCGAACCAGATCGCCTATGTTCCGCTGCTGTCGGTCGAGATTTTCTTCGAATGCCTGCTGCTATTGGGATTCGTTCTGATGTCGGTTGCGTCGGTTCGCGGCTGGGTGCTGTCGGGGCTGGCGTTTGGCGTGGCGGCGCTGACAAAGGCTCAGGCGGTGTTCGTGCCGGCGGTGCTGGGGCTGCCGCTGCTGGCGGGCGGGGTCGGGCGATGGGTGCGGACCGTTGTGGTGGCAAACGTAGTGATGGCAGCGGTGATCCTGCCGTGGACGATACGGAATCATGTGGTGCTGCACGCGCTTGTTCCGGTCTCGACGAACGGCGGCTATACGTTCCTGACGGGGAATAATCCCAGCGCGCGCGGGCGGTATACGCCGGATGATTCGCTGGTGGCGGATTTGTCGAAGGACCCGAGGGATCAGGTCGCGATGGATCATATGGCGTGGGCGCGCGGGTGGGCCTGGGTGGTGGCGAACCCGGCCGAGATGGTTCGGCTGGTTCCGTTGAAGCTCTGGCGGCTGTGGTCGGGCGATGGGGAAGCGGAATGGTTCTACCAGTCCGGATATGCCGGGTACGCCGATCACTCGGTGCTGTTCCGGGCGGTGCGGGTGGTCAACCAGCTTTGCTATTGGGTGGTTCTGGGGCTGGCGGCGGCCTCGGCGCCGGGGATGTGGCGGCGGCGGCGGTCTTTGCCGGTGTGGTGTTGGTCCGGCTGGGCGGTGGTGGGGTATTTCACCGCGATTTCCATGGTATTTTCGGGACAGTCTCGGTTTCACTTCGCGCTGATGCCGTTTATCGCGCTGTATGCCGCCTGGACCGTGACGGAACGATGGAGGGTTTGACATGCGTTTGATCGGCCGTATTGCCCTTGTTACCGGCGCTTCGCGTGGGATCGGCGCTGCTATCGCGCTGGCCCTGGCGGCGGACGGAGCGGATGTCGCGGTGAATTATCGGGAACGGGCGGCGGAGGCGGACAGCGTGGCTGCCTCGATCGTCGCGATGGGCCGGCGGGCGGTTGCCGTGGCAGGGGATGTATCGGATGGCGAGGCCGTTGCGGGCATGGTCCGTCAGGTGACGGACCGGCTGGGAGAGGTGGATATCCTGGTCAACAACGCGGGGATCGGGTTGATCCGAGGGGTCGACGACCTGACCGAGGCGGATTTCGACCGGACGATCGCGGTCAATTTGAAATCGGTGTTCCTGTGTACCCAGGCGGTCCTGCCGTCTATGCGCGAACGGGCCTGGGGGCGGATCGTCAATATATCATCCGGCGCGGCGCGTGGGGCCGGCGGGGTGGGGCCGCATTACAATGCCTCCAAGGCCGGGATGGAGGGGCTCACGCGGGGGTATGCCGCTCGGTTGGTGAAGGAGGGTATCACGGTCAATGCCGTGGCGCCGTCGCTGATTGAGACCGACATGGTCCGGTCAGGGGTGGCGTCCAGCCCGGCGCGGATTCCACTCGGGCGGTTCGGCACCAGCGAGGAGGTGGCTCAGGTCGTGCTGATGCTGATCTGCAACGGCTA
>DATAZJ010000101.1:0-4551 GCA_036272115.1 Rhodopila sp.
GGGTATCCGCAAGGCGTTCGAGACCGGGCGCGAGAGCATCACGATCCGCGCGAAGACGGAATTCGAGGAGATCCGCAAGGATCGCACCGCGATCATCGTCACGGAAATCCCCTATCAGGTGAACAAGAAGACCCTGATCGAGAAGATCGCCGAACTCGTCCGCGGCAAGGTCATCGAGGGCATCGGTGAGATGCGGGACGAAAGCGACCGCTCCGGCATGCGCATCGTCATGGAACTGAAGCGCGACGCCACGCCGGAAGTTGTGCTGAACCAGCTCTTCCGCTTCACCCAGCTACAGACCAGCTTCGGCATCAACTGCCTGGCGCTGGACGACGGCCAGCCGAAGCAGATGGGCCTCCGCGAAGCCCTGATGTGCTTCATCCGGTTCCGCGAGGACGTCATCCTCCGCCGCGCCCGCTTCGAACTTGGCAAGGCCCGCGACCGCGCCCACAACCTGGTCGGCCTCGCCATCGCCGTCGCCAACATCGACGACGTCATTCGCCTGATCCGCGCCAGCCCCGACGCCGCCGCCGCCCGCGTGGCCCTGATGGGCCGCGACTGGCCCGCCGAGGACATCGGCGCGCTGCTCGCCCTGATCGACGAACCCGGCAACGTCATCGCCGAAGACGGCACCGTCCGGCTGACCGAGGAACAGGCCCGCGGCATCCTGGAACTGCGGTTACAGCGCCTGACCGGTCTGGAACGTGAGAAAATCCAGGCCGAGATGACCGAGGTCGCCGGCAAGATCCGCGAACTGCTGGAAATCCTCGACTCGCGCATCCGCCGCATGGAGGTGATGACCGAGGAGTTGACGGAAGCCCGCAAGGAAGTCGCCTCCCCGCGGATGACCGAGATCGCCGACGCCCTGGCCGACCAGGACGACGAAAGCCTGATCGAGCCCGGCCAGATGGTGGTGACCATCACCCGCGACGGCTTCATCAAGCGCACCACGCTGGAGACCTTCAGAGCACAAAACCGCGGCGGCCGTGGCCGGTCAGGCGCCGGCACCCGCGGCGACGACATCGTCACCCGCAGCTTCAACGGCCATACCCATCAGTGGGTGCTGTTCTTCTCGTCCGGTGGCAAGGCGTTCCGGGTCAAGGTCTGGAAGCTGCCGGAAGCCGGCCCCACGGCAAAAGGCCGAGCGCTGGTGAACCTGCTGCCTGAACTCGGGTCGGACACCATCACCACGGTGCTGCCGCTGCCGCAGGATGAAACCCTGTGGGACAGCCTGCACCTGGTGTTTGCTACCGCCTCGGGCAACGTGCGCCGCAACCGGCTGTCGGATTTCCGCAATGTCCGCGCCGCCGGCCTGATCGCCATGAAGCTGGATGAGGGCGACCACCTGATCGGCGTCGCCACCTGCCGCGAAGGCGACGACGTGCTGCTGGCGACCCGCAAGGGCCGCTGCATCCGCTTCATCCTCTCGGATGAGCAGGTGCGCGTCTTCGCCGGACGCGACAGTTCCGGCGTCCGCGGCATCAAGTTGCTGAACAGCGATGAGGTCATCAGCCTGTCGGTGCTGCGCCACGTCCAAGCCAGCCCGGAAGAGCGCATCGCCTACCTGAAACAGGCCAACGCCAAGCGGCGCGGCAACGGCGAGACCGAACCCGAGGCGCCACCCGAAACCGACGCCGACGAATACGTCCCCGAGGTCACCCTGTCGGCGGACCGCTTCGCCGAACTGGAAGCCGTCGAGGAAATGCTGCTGACGGTCACCGACATGGGCTTCGGCAAGCGCACCTCCGCTTACGAATACCGGGTGACCGGACGCGGCGGCCAGGGCATCGGCAACATCACGCTGGCACCGCGCAACGGCCGGACCGTGGTGGCCACTTTCCCGGTCCGCCAGGGCGACGACATGATGATGGTGACCGACGCCGGCCGCCTGATCCGCGTGCCGGTCGACCAGGTCCGCACCACCGGCCGCCAGGCGATGGGCGTCACCCTGTTCCGGGTCGACAAGGGCGAACACGTGACCAGCGTCTTCACCGTGCTGGAAGAAGAGGCCGACGATACCGGTACCGCACCCGAGGAGGGTATCGCGCCGGACGGTGACGTTTCGGGCGGTGAAGTTCGAAACGGGGGGGCCCCGGATGAAAGCGCGGGCGACACCGGCAAGCCTGACCCCGAGGAAGCAAGCGATGATTGACAAGGATGCGCGTTATCCACGGCGCATAGGCCTGTACCCGGGGACATTCGACCCCATCACCAACGGCCATATCGACGTGATCGGACGCGCCGCTCGGCTGCTGGACAAGCTGGTGGTCGGTGTCGCCATGAGTAGCGGCAAGGGGCCGCTGTTCGCGCTGGATGAGCGGGTCGAACTGGTGCGGGCGGAAATGTCCGCCATCGCCTCGCGCAACGGCATGGTGATCGAGGTCGTGCCGTTCGACACATTGCTGGTCGATTTCGCCCGCAAGGTCGGGGCGTCGATGATCGTGCGCGGGCTGCGCGCGGTCTCGGACTTCGATTATGAATTCCAGATGGCGGGGATGAACTACCGGATGGCACCGGATATCGAGACGGTGTTACTGATGGCCAGCGAGACGAACCAGTTCATTGCCTCCCGCCTCGTGAAGGAGGTCGCGATGCTGGGCGGCGATATCACGTCGTTCGTGCCGGCATTGACCCACGAACGCATCATGAAGCGCATCCGGGGCTGAACCGCCGGACCCTGTTCCCCATTATCGTCGCACAAAGGAGGGCGTCATGCATCGCCGCACCCTGATCGCATCCAGCGCCGCGCTGGCCGTCATGCCATTGGCAGCCATAGCGCCGGCGTCCGCGCAGACCACCGATCCGCAGAACACGCTTTATATGGACCTCAAGCAGGGCCGCGTCGTGATCAAGCTGCTGCCTGACGTGGCGCCGAAGACCGTCGCGCAGATCAAGACGCTGGTCCGCCAGGGTTTCTACGACGGCACGCCGTTCCATCGCGTCATCGAGGGCTTCATGGCGCAGGGTGGCGATCCCACCGGCACCGGCACCGGCGGCAGCAAGCTGCCCGACGTGCCGCTTGAGGCCAGCCAGCGCCATTTCGTCCGCGGCGTGTGCGGCATGGCGCGCGCCCAGGACCCGAACAGCGGCAACAGCCAGTTCTTCATTATGTTCGCGCCGGCTCCGGCGCTGGACGGGCAGTACACCATCTGGGGCCAGGTCGTCAGCGGCATGGACTACGTGGACCAGATCAAGCGCGGCACCGGCCCCAACGGCCAGGTGGTCGGCGAACCCGACCGCATCATCCATATGCGCCTCGCCGCCGACGTGAAGTAGTCATAGAAGGAGACAGGAACCATGAGTGACTCGAAGCCAGCTCTCGACCCCGAGAACACGCTGAACCTGGACCTGAAGACCGGCCGGGTGGTGATCCAGCTTCTGCCGGACATCGCGCCGATGCACGTGGCCCAGATCAAAACCCTGGTGCGCAAGGGGTTCTACGACGGCACCGTGTTCCACCGCGTCATCGAGGGCTTCATGGCCCAGGGCGGCGACCCCACCGGCACCGGCACCGGCGGTAGCGACCTCGACAACATCCGCGCCGAGTTCACCGACAAGGCGAAGTTCCTCCGCGGCACCTGCGGCATGGCCCGCTCGCAAAGCCCGCACAGCGCCAACAGCCAGTTCTTCATCATGTTCGAGCCCGCGTCGCATCTAAATGGCCAGTACACCATCTGGGGCCAGGTCGTGGAGGGCATGGAGCACATCGACCAGTTGAAGCGCGGCAGCGGCGGCGGCGGCACCGTGTCGAACCCGGACAAGATCGAGAAATTCTCGGTGGCCGCCGACGCGGCATAGCGACAAGGATGATCCGCGCCGGTGGCGTCACCGGCGCGGATCATACGACCCAACAAAGCGCTGGCGCGGTATCCGTGAGCCGGTGCGAACGTAAACCGCTGCATCGCGCGATCGCCTGAGGCCGAAAGGCCTGAAGCACAATTCGCTCAGGCGCCCACCGCCTGACCCCCGATGCTTTCCGGGGAAACCGTTGCGATTGAGTGAACCGGCGTGCCACCCCGAGCGCGCCGTAATTCCGCGAAACTTGAATCGTTCTTTTGCCAGGCACCCACTGGTCAAGGGCGTGCCGGCCAGATGTGAACTGTCGGATCATCTAAAACTTGCCCGCATCGCCAGGGAGGCATCCCCGCCTTGGTTGTCGCTCGGGATCATCGCCGCAAGACCGGTGTGTGGTCGTGGCTTTTCGTTTTCTAAGGCGGATGAAGCGGGATAAGTGGAGATCTCTCCGCGATCGGGGCTGGCGGTGATACGGCTGATTTCGACCTTGGCCGGCCGAAGTTGTTCGGCAGGCACAGGGGACTTGCCGATCGCCCGCAAGTCGTTTCGCGACACGCACGTCGCTCAGCGCGCCGGGACCGGGCTGTCGTACCTCGTGATGCGGGTGCCTTCGCTTAGGCCTTCTCAATGAATCCCTGACCAAGCGCATCGGCAACCCGGAAACCCCACCCAATGATCCGCGAGGTCACCGGCTCCAAACCACGCATCCCTCTTCATCCCGCTAATCCGCCTTGAAAAACGTCCGCGCCGTCCGTG
>DATAZJ010000102.1:0-8447 GCA_036272115.1 Rhodopila sp.
ACCCCATCCGTCATGCCGACGGAGGTCGGCATCCACGCCTTTTACGAGCGAAAACAAAGGCATGGATGGCAAGCCTGCGCTCATCATGACGGTCGCACCGCGGTGCCGATGGGTCAACATCAACGACGGTTGGTATGAATCCGTCGGTGACTACGAACTTGTTACCTAACAGTATTATAATGACAAAGACAATCTGTGGTCGCCGCGTCTCTTTGTTCAGGCGGATTAGCGGGATAAGCGGCGATTAACGGGATGTCTTCGCGATCTGGCTTGGGCGGTGATGCGGCGGAGGTCCACTTTGGTCTGGCCAAAGTTAGTCGGCAGGCCAAGCGCCTTGCCGGTCGCCCGCAGGTAATTTCGGCGTTGCCGCACATGCATGTCGCTCAGCGCGCCGGCCACCGTGAATTCGACGATGATCTGGTCATTCGACGCCCAGGTCAGCGGTATATCCGCCAACAATCAAGTCTCGCAAAATCCAAATTCCCGCTGCCGCGCGACACCAACCCGAGACTGTCGCATCTCATGCGCAACGCGTTCTCGAACACCTTCTCAACGACCCCATGACCGTGCCCATTGGCAACCTAGAACGCACACCCAACGATCAATCCGGCCACAAAACGTAACGGCCAAGCATCCCTCTTCATCCCGCTAATCCGCCTCGAAAAACTTGCCCTGACCTATGTCACCACACCTGATGAGGCACAAATGTCCGACCGGACCCCAATGAATCAAGCCCCCCTGTCAACAGACGACGCCACGGGCAGCGTGGCGAGGTTTTGCCTCCATTGTCGAATATGGCCACAACATCGCAAACACACCTTATTCGTGTGTGTCCGTTGTCCCACACATGGCCGCGCCCGGCACAGACGGCGATTGTGCCATATGAATAGAATGGTATGTCTTGTTAAGAATTAGATAATGAATATTTAACCAAAACAAGTTTGACAGCGCAGACGGAATTTGCCACCGTCGCATGGTGGTTGGTTTTCATTTCAGGAATTAGCTGTCCGGCCGACACCATCAATGGCCGGCAAGAACTCATATGTATGTAGATACAGGAAAACGCCGAGATTGGAACCGGGTCGCCAGAACCTGGCCGCCGCTGACCAGGCGATATCGCGCATCGGTGCCTTCCGTCCGGGGGACAGTCGATAGCGGCGTCCAGCCATCGTGCTCCGCTGGCGGCGCGGTGACGCAAGCGTCGGTTCCATACCAGGCCAGGAGGCACCGGTGATCATACAAGCGGGCGGCACCGTTGAGGCCCTGTCGGTGGGACCCGATGCCTTTATCTGGGTGAACCAGTACGGCGGTCTGTGGAACGCGGTGCCGAACTGGATGGACATTTCCAGCGGCTCGACCGCCACCAGCGTGCCCGGCATCACCAATGCGGTCACCATCACCGGCGGCACCAATGAGAATTTCACCAACATCGTCGGCACCGGCGGCGCCGCGCAACTCGCGATCAACAACGACGTGCTGCTGTGGGGTTCGGTCGCCGTCGCGGGTACGGTCACGCTCGGCCCCGGTGCCGACCTCGACCTGGACGGCGCCGCCAGCCTGGGTGCCGCCGGCCTGGTCCTCGGCAACACCGCGTCGCTGGAGGTCGGCGGCGGCGGGACGCTGACGGTATCGGGCGGCGCCGCCCTGGCCAACGGTTTCCTGGCGGCGATCGACGGCAGTTCGGCGCAGCTTGGCGGGCTGATCGCCAATACCATCAACAGCGGCCACCCAGTCGTGACCGGCCTGATCGCGGTGGACGACAATTCCGCGATCGAGGTCGGAACCGCCGGCGGCGCGGCCCTGGGGGCCATCACCATCGACGCCGGAATGATAACCGCGGCCACCGGCGCGATCGACGGCAACCTGATCGTCAACGGCGTGCTCGGGGTGCAGGCACATGGCAGCCTGGCCATCGATGTCAGCGATCCGTTCGGCAGCGGGCAGGCGATCGGCGGCAGCGGCTCCCTGGTGCTGAGCGAGAACAGCGTGCTGACCCTGGGGGTCGCGGATAGCGCCGCCATCGCCTTCGGCGGGCCCAGCGGCACCCTGATCGCGGATGCGGCGCCCACCGGCACCATCGGCGGCTTTACCTCGGGCGACATCATCGAGATCGCCGGCCGCGGCTCCATCGTCGCGACCGGCCTGAGCTACAGCCAGACCAGCGGCAGCATCGCCACGCTCACCCTGACCAAAGGCGGCAATCCCGTCGGAACGCTGACGCTCGCGGGCAACTACACGGGCGATCTGTTCCATCTCAGCCTCGATGGCGCGGGCGACGGACTGATCACCTTGCAGACGCCTGGCGTCGCCCCGGTGCAGCCGACGCTGATCGTCGGCACCGCCGGGTATGACGTGCTGAGCGCAACGGCGAACAACCAGACGCTGACCGGGCTGGGCGGTGGCGACGGGCTCGGCGCGGCAGCATTCACCGGCATCGACTTCAAAGACAGCAGCGCCAACCTGAACGGCAGCACGATCACCGCGTTCGGCACCACCGATCTGATCGACCTGACCGACATGAACTCGGCCCAGGTCACGGTCACCTATGTCCCGGCCGGCACCGCGCCGGCCTCGCTGGTGGTGACGGACGGGACGCATGCCACGACGATCGGCATCGCGTTCGTGACCGGCTTGCCGCCCGGCTTTTTCGCAACCGGCACGGATTGGACGGGCGGCACGGATGTGCGGTACGTCGGCGCCAATACCGATACCTATGTGTTCATGGGTGCGCCCGGCGGCGGCTATGCCACGGCTTCGGTGTGGCAGGACATCACCACCGGCACGATCGCGAACGTGGCGCCCAGCTACGGCAACACGGTGGTCATTGCCGGTGGTCCGAATGGCGACGCCGATGTGACGGGGAACGGCTTCGCCGCCAGCCTGGTCGCCAGCGGCGGCGTGGTGCTGTGGGACAGCCTGAACGCCGGCAGCAAGCTTGCCGGGGTCAGCGGCGTGCTGACGCAGACCGGCACGCTGGCGCTGGACGGGCAGGCGTCACTGGTGCTCGCCGGGTCGGCCAGCGTCGGCGGCCTGCTGGAGATCGGTGACGGCAGCACCATGACCGCGGCCGGCGGCCTGGTGTTTTCCAGCAACAGCGCCGGCCTGCTGGCGATCGACCACGGTTCGGCCCGGTTCGCCTCCGTGTTCGGCACCAATGGGGGGACCCAGTTCGATACCTCGGTGATCGGCGTGGACCCCACCGGGTCCATCGCCTTCGGAGCGACCGGCACCGCGGCGGCGGGAGCGCTGACGATCGAGAGCGGGACCACCGTGGACCTCGCCGGCGCGATCGACGGCAATGTCGTGGTGAACGGCCTGCTGATGGTGGCCGGCACGCTGGCGGTGGGCGCGTTCGGTTCGGTCGCGCCGTCGGTCGGCGGCACCGGCACGATCGAGCTGACCTACGGCGATACGCTGACCCTGGGCGGGCCGGAGAGCACCGCGATCCTGTTCAGCCAGACCGCCGCCGGCAGCTATTCCGGCAATACCGAGGTCCTGGCGCTGCCGGCGACCATGCCCACCGGCCTGATCACCGGTTTCACCGCGGGCGACGTCATCACCATGGCGCTGGTCGTCACCAACCTGACCTACACCCAGATCGGCGGTACCGGCCGGCTGACGCTGCTGGACGGCGGCACCGCGGTCGGCATCCTGACGCTGTCCGGCAACTACACCGCCACGCAGTTCCAGGTGCAGTTGGCGGCCAACGGGCTGTCGAGCGCCATCACCTACGCGGCGACGCCCAGCACGGCCGGCGGCAACTCGGTCAGCGGCACCGCCGACAGCTACACCTGGAACAACGTCAACGGCGGCGTGTGGGCCAATGCCGGCGACTGGACCGATGTCACCACCGGGGGAACGCCCACGGCGGCACCCGGCGCCAGCAACGCGGTGACCATCGCCGACAGCACCGGCGCCTGGACGCCGCAGACCATCGCCGGGCCGGAGGCAGCGGCCTCGCTGACCGTGACCGGGGGCGCCAACACCATCCTGATGTGGACCATCGCCATCACCGGGCTGTTCTCGGTCGCCGAATACGGCACCGCGGCGCCCGACGTGGCGCTGTACAGCGGCGCCAACCTGACCGCCGGCAGCCTGAGCGTGGCGTCGCTGCTGCGGGTCACCGCCGCCAGCCTGATGACCGTCGTCGGATCGGGGACCGGCACGTTCATCTCCGGCGAACTGGCGGTGGGCGGCGACAGCATCGTCCGGGTGGAGGGCGGCGTCAGCGTGATCTCCGGCACCGTCGCGGTGGACGGCACGTCGAACGTCGAGTTCGGCACCGCGAACAATGCCAAGGCCGGCACCTTCACCATCGACAACGGGCAGGCGCCCGACCTGCAGGGCGTGGCGGTGATCGCGGCCAACGTGGTGGTGAACGGCGCGCTGCTGGTCTACTCGGGCACCATCGAGGGCTTCGGCGGCACCGTGGGGACGATCACCGGGACCGGGACGATCACCATCGGCGCGCTGGGCCCCTCCGGTTCCCTGATCCTGAACGCATCGGATACCGCGGCGATCGCGTTCGGGCTGTATGAGAGCAACAACGTGCCGTATGCATTCGAGAGCCTGGAACTGCAAGGCTCGCTGCGGATGGGCACGATCAGCGGGTTCATCGCCGGCGACACCGTCACGATCGACCACAATGTCACCGGGGCTTCGTTCATCCAGACCAACGCCAGCCTGGGAACCCTGACGCTGACCGACGGCGCCACGGTGATGGGCACGCTGACCTTCGCCGGCAACTTCGCCGGCAGCCTGTTCCAGGTGGATGTCGCGCCGGAAACCGGGGTCGCCACCATCTCGCTGCAGACCGCGACCAGCAGCACCGGCGGTGCCGCCGCCAGCACCAACGGCGATCTCTACACGTGGGTCGGCGCCAGCGGCGGAAGCTGGACCAGCGCCGCCAACTGGATCGACACCACCACCGCCACGTCGCCCGGCACGGTGGCCGGCAGCAGCAACGTGGTCCTGGTGCCCGGCAGCATCGGTGCCGGACAGTACACCGCGATCGGCGGCAACGGCGCGACGACGGACTTCACCGTCACCGGCAACGTGATGCTGACCGGCCAACTGACTGTCGCCGGATCGGTGCACGTCTCCACCGGTTCGGGGCCGGCCGCGACGCTGGTGCTGCAGCAAGGGGCCATGCTGACGGCCGGCGGGTCGGCACAGATCTTCGGCGAAATGGAGGTCGAGGACGGCAGTTCGGCGGTGATGCCGGGTTATGCGCTGCTGTACGGCGCGTCGCTGCTGGTGCTGGACGGCAGTTCGGTGCAGGCGGGGGGCCTGATCGGCGACAGCGCCGGCGACGTGCTGGCGGTGGACGGCAACTCGTCGTTGAAGATCGGCGCCTCGGGCACCGCGGCGGCCGGCACGCTGACCATCGCCTCCGGCGCGCCCGCCGAGTTCGCCGGCCTGATCGATGCCAGCGTGGTCGACAACGGTGTGTTCTGGGTCAGCGGCGGCGGCACGCTGTTCATCGACATGAACGCCACGGCGGAAAACGATCCTTATGCCGGCGGCCCCACCATCAGTGGCAGCGGCATCCTGGCGCTGGCCGAGGGCAGCACGCTTGGCCTGGGCGTCGTCGACAGCGCGGCGATCCATTTCGTCGGCCCCAACGCGACGCTGATGCTGGCGGCGATCCCGACCGCCACCATCACCGGCCTCACCGCCGGCGACCAGATCCAGCTGGACCAGACAGTGACCGGCGTGACCTACACGCAGACCACCGGCAGCACTGCGACGCTGACGCTGACCGACGGCGCCGCCAATGTCGGACTGCTGAAGCTGGCCGGCAGCTACGCCGGCAACTATGCGTTCCACCTCGATTCGGCGGCGAACGGCGACACGGCGGTGATCACGCTGCAGTCGCTGCTGCTCGCACCCGCCCAGCCGACGCTGATCAGCGGCACCGTGGGGGCGGATTCCCTGGTCGCCACCGCGAACAACCAGACCCTCACCGGCAACGGCGGCGGCGACGTCCTCAGCGGCGGGGCCTATACCGGAATCGATTTCAAGGACTACTCGGTCTACCTCAGCGGCAGCGCGATCCACAATTTTGCGACGACCGATGTGATCGACTTCACCGACATGAACCCGGCGACCGCGACCGAGAACTATACCAACGGCATCCTGTCGGTGTCCGACGGCACGCACGCGGCGACACTGAGCCTGGCATTCGCCAGCACGCCGGCCTCGGGGTCGTTCCATATCGCCGGCGATGGGGCGTCCGGCAGCAAGCTGACCTGGTCCTGACCGGGTTGCCGCCGGCCAGCACCCTATAGCCCTGTCAGTATTTTTGCGTGATGCATGCGTTGGGTGAAGCGGCCCACACAGGGCCCCTAGTGCCCGATCGCGGTAAAGGGCGACTCACGCAGTGACCGCGATTTCCCGCGTGAATCGGTCACTCAAACAAACCTGCGACGAATCGTGCTGCCCTGATGCGCGATACTACGGGTGGACGATCGGCACCAGGACGTGGATGGCGATCAGGATCAGCACCAGCACCACCGCTACCCGGATCAGGCCGCCGAACAGTTTCAGCGCCCCCAGGATCAGGATGATCGCAAAGGCGAGCAGGATCACGGTCTGCAACGGCGGCGCCACGCCGAGCCGCATCAGTTCGCCGCGCAATGCGTTCTCGATGATGACGATCCAGCCGACGATGATGTCGCCCAACTGGATGAGCAACTGGAGCAGGCTGTTGATCACGTGCTTGAAGCTGTCCAAGTTGGTCTCCTGAAAAGATTATTCCATCGATGCCAATCCGGCTTGTCTTTCGGCGCGGGACTGGCCCTGGAGACTGCCTCGACATTCAGGTTGGGCCAGGGCGGTCCTGCTTGCAGGGGCCGTCACCGGATCGTGACGCTTGTGCTATGTCCTGCGCCGGTTTGTCCAGAAATCATTGCATTTCGGACCTGTCCGCCCGCCATCGTGACGCCGGCCGCCTGGCGCACTCCCACTGGATCGGTCGGGTTGACCCGATCCCGTTCTGCAAGTATCTGTTTTCCCGCGTGATTCACGCCTTCCGGCCGCCGCCAGGGCGATCACGCTTCGAACCACCGGCACGCACTCGGAGACAGCGCCATGACCGCGATCACGATGAATTTCGCCTCGCCACGGTTGTTGCTGGTGTCCGCCGGCGCGGTGCGCCAGGTGGCCGAGGTGCTGGGGAAATTCGGCCTCTCGCGGCCGCTGGTGGTCACCGATCCGTTCATGGTCGGGTCGGGGCATGTGCGCAACTGCCTGGATCCGCTGGCGGCGGCGGGGATGGCGGTGTCGGTGTTCAGCGACACCGTGCCCGACCCGACCGACACGGTGATCGAGGCCGGCGTCGCCGCGTTGAACAAAGGCGATTTCGACTGCCTGATCGGCTTCGGCGGCGGCTCGCCGATCGACACCGCCAAGGCAATGGCGATCCTGGCAGCCGGCGCCAGGGAAGGCAGGACCAAGATGCGCGACTACAAGGCGCCGTTCGCCGCCGACAAAGGCGCGCTGCCGGTGATCGCCATACCGACCACCGCCGGGACGGGGTCGGAGTGCACGCGCTTCACCGTCATCACCGACACCGAACACGATGAGAAGATGCTGATCGCCGGGCTGGGTGCGCTGCCGCTGGCTGCCCTGGTGGATTACGAGCTGACCTACTCGGTGCCGCCCCGGACGACCGCGGATACCGGCGTCGACAGCCTGACCCATGCGCTGGAGGCGTATGTGTCCAAGCGCGCCAATCCGGTCTCCGACGCGCTGGCGTTGTCGGCGATGGCGCTGATCGGCGCGAACATCCGGACCGCCTATGCCGAACCGCGCAACGCGGCGGCCAGGGAGGCGATGATGCTGGGCGCCACCGAAGCCGGGCTGGCGTTCTCCAACAGTTCGGTCGCGCTGGTGCATGGCATGTCGCGGCCGATCGGCGCGCATTTCCATGTGCCGCACGGGCTGTCGAACGCAATGCTGCTCCCGGCGATCACCCGGTTCTCGGTGCCGGGGGCGGAGGCTCGGTATGCCGAGGCCTCGCGGCGGATCGGGTTCGCGGCGGCGGCCGATGGCGACGGTGTGGCGGCCGCAAAGCTGATCACCGGGCTGGAGACGCTGAACCGCGATTTGTCGGTGCCGACGCCGGCCGAGTACGGGATCGATGAGGCGGCCTGGAGCGGGAAGATGGCGCTGATGGCGGAGCAGGCGCTGGCTTCGGGCAGTCCGGGCAACAACCCGCGCGTGCCGACGGCGGCGGAGATCGTCGGATTGTATCGGGAGGTCTGGATCGGGGCAGCGGCGAATCGGTAGACATACCACCCGGCCCGACGAACCCGGCCCGACGACACCCGGCCCGACGATACCCGGCCCGACGAACCCGGCCCGACGACACCCGGCCCGACGATACCCGGCCCGACGATACCCGGCCCGACGAACCCGGCCCGACAACACCTGGCCCGACGAAC
>DATAZJ010000103.1:0-17630 GCA_036272115.1 Rhodopila sp.
GCTGTGGCTGGTGCAGCAATCCAGCCCGACGGTGTATCTGATCTGCCGGCTGAATCCGTTTACCTATGGAATCGAACTGATCCGGTTCTCGTTGTATGGCAAGCTGGATCCGATGGCGCTGGCGGTGGTGGTGGTGATGACCACGGTGTTCATGGTTGGGGCGATCGTTGCGTACGATCCTGCCAGGGGTTTGCTGGTGCGCCGTGGAGGAGGACCGGGATGAGACTGGCAGTGTTGGTTGCGGCGTGTTTGGTCGGTGGTGGTTCGCTGGCGATGGGGGCACCGCGGAATAGCGACCCGGACTGGCCCTGCGACCAGGTGAAGGTGAGCGAATTGTCGGTGGGCTCGTTCTGGGCCGGGCCGGCGGTCGATCCGGCGAACGCGGATTGGCAGAAGGATGCGGCGGTGGCGGCTTTGGTGGGCGCTGTTACGCAGCGGCGGTTGCCGATGGATCAGGCGGGTCAGCGGATCGCGGCGTTCGCCAAGGAGGCGGGCGATTCTCGGCAGCACGAGTTGGTGCTGGTGTTCGCGGGCGTGTTCGACGTGCTGAACCAGGAGCGGCGCACCGTGATCGACGGGTTGGATCGGTTCGGGGTTCGGCAGAAGGCGTTGGCGGCGAATCTGCGGCAGGAAGGCGAGACGCTGCGCGCGGCGCAGACCAGTACGCCGCCGGACGATGCGAAGGTGGGCGATCTGACCAAGCATCTGTTGTGGGATCAGCAGTTTTTCGAGACAAGGCGGCAGTCGTTGCGCTTTGCCTGCGATGTGGCGACGACGATCGAGCAGCGGTTGTATGGGTTGTCGCAGGCGATTCAGCAGAATCTTGGCTGAGCGGGGACGCTGCTGTTGGTTCGTGCTGGTTGCGGCTTCGCTTTTTGAAGGCGGATGACGTGGGATAAGCTTTGATGAAGCGGGATAAGCGGGGGTGTGCTCGTCACGGCTACTCGCCGCCGCTTGGTGCTTATACCAATCGCCCTTGATGTTGACCCATCGGCACCGCCGCGCAACTGTTATGGCGAGCGTAGGCTCGCCATCCATGCCTTTGTTTCAGCTCGTAAAAGGCGTGGATACCGGCATGCGCCGGTATGACGGACGGGGTCAACCGAAGAGTCTGCATCAACGCCGGCTGGTATGAGTCGCTGATCCGCCAATGAACGCGCGTCCAATTCATCTCGCTAATCCGCCTTAAGAAACGCCTGCGTCCGCGACGACAGATGACGGGATTGGGCCAGATTGGGTGACCGAAGCCTTACGGCCGCGGTTGCGGTTCGCGTGGTTCCAGCGGCAGGTGGTGGGCTGCCCATTCGTCGGTGCCGCCGGCGTACCAGTCGGCGTGGGTGTAGCCGAGCGCCATGGCTCGCTTCGCGGCGTTCCAGGACATCCAGCAATTCGCGAGGCAGTAGAAGACCAGAGGGCGGTTTTGGTCGCCCGCGGTGGCTTGCCGCAGGTTGGTTTCGAACCAGGTTTCCATGATCGATGGCAATTGCCCGTAGCCGGTGTCCGGCAGCCAGATGCTGCCGGGGATATCGTCGCGAGTCTTGCGGTGCCAGATCGTTCCGGCCGGGAGGGTGGCGGGTTTGGGGGGCTGCGGCAGGGTGTCGATGAAGATGGCGGCGTGATCGCGCCAGAGTTTTGCCGCTTGCGCCGTGGTCAGGGCGGGCTTGCCGTCGACGGTGGCTGGAACTTGTGCCCGATAGTTGCTGGTGCGGTACGCTGGGGGTTCGGGCGGTGGAGTCGCGGCGCTTGCCGACGACGCCAGGCCCAGCAGCAACAGTCCCGCCATGATGGCGCGCGCGGCGGTCACTGGGTGATCGCCTTGCCCTCCTCATCGACGATCGGAACGCCGTAGCCGATGAGGATCTTGTTGATCGCACCTTGGTTTTCGCTGATCAGGCGATTGAGGGTGCGCTTCCAGTCCTGGTCGCTGCGGCGCACGCCCATGGAGATGCGGAAATCCATCGGCGCGCCGTGCTCGTGGATCAGCGGGATGACGATCAGCGGCTTCGTTGCGTTCTTGGCATAGTAGCCGCCGATCGGGCCCCAGACGACTCCGGCGTCCAGCGATCCCGAAACGATCTGGTCGATCATCATCTTGGAGGGTGCGTCCACGCGGGTGTCGACCATCAGCGGGAAGGGTCTTGCATCGCCGATCAGGCCGTTGTCGGCCATGATCGTTGCGGGCGGTGTGCCGGCAATCACGCCGATATGCTTGCCTTTCAGCCTCGGGTCCTCCAGCGACTTGACGTCGTCGAGACCGGCGCCGGCCGGCACCACCAGCGCGTAGTAGGCGTGGTAGTACGGGTTGGTGGTCTGCACCATGTCGTCGCCTTGTGCGTCCCCCATGACGACGTCGCATTTCAGGGCGTTCAAGGTGTTGCGCACGAAGCCGATCGCGCGCGGGTAGTAGGTGTAGGACAGGGTTTTTCCGAGTTTCTGGGCGAACAGTTCGGCCAGCTTGTCCTCGAAGCCTTGGTGCGCCTCATCGGAGAACGGCATGCTGCGGGGATCGGCGCAGACTCGTAGCACTTTCGGATCGACCAGTTCCACCGATCCGCCCAGACCTGGCGCCTGGGCGTGCGCCCGCACCGCCAGCAGGCCGAGGCAACACAGTGCCAGCGCGAGTTGGCGGCCGTTACGGATGATACGGTTCATCGCGTGATGCTGAAGGAAGGTTTTCATCCCATGCAACTATCTTCGGCGGTGGTGAACGCGGCGGGTTTCGGTTCGTGTGCCGCGGGGCGGCCTCGGCCGATGGCGCCGGTGGAGCGGGCGCGCAAGTAGACGTAGATCGCATCGACATAGCACATGACGTTCTTGTTCATGCCGAGCGACGGCATGACGAGCTGCTGGGAGGCTGACACATCCTTTTTGCCGCCGGCGACGGTGGCGAGGAAGGTGCCGTAGTCCATGCTTTTCAGGGCATCGACAAGTGACGGCGCGTAGGTGGACCCGAGACCGTCGGGACCGTGGCACTGCAGGCAGTTCGCCGAATAGCGGACGAAGCCGACATAGCTGTAGAAATCGACTTTGCCGTCCTTGTCCACCTTGTAGGTGGGGTTACCGTCCTTGTCGGCGTATTTGCCGTCCTGCGAGGTTACCGCGGCCGGGTTTCCCGGTTTATCCGCACGCACGAAAGTGGTGGACAGGCACAGCAACATCGAGGCGATAACGAGGGTTCGTGCGTGTATCGTCACTCTGAACATCCTTGGTGGTCGTGCAAAAAAGTGAGCCGGCGCCCGGTTCATCGCCGCGGCGCCGGCCCTGTTGAACAACAATCCAGACAGACTTTATTGTTTCGGCAGTGCGAAGACGGTCAACGAGCCACCGAGCGAGGTGTACTGGTTGAGAGAGGCGTAACCGCCGACCGCGCCGAGACCCGCATGCGGATCCGTCAGGCCCGCGGCGAGACCGATTCCGGCCCAGCCGCCGACACCGGACAGGACGGCCACATATTGGCGCCCGGCGTGTTCATAGGTCATCACGTTGCCGATAATGCCAGACGGGGTCTTGAACTTATACAGCAGCTTGCCCGTCTTGGCGTCCACCGCCTTCAGGTATCCCTCCAGCGTGCCGTAGAACACGACATTGCCGGCCGTGGCGAGGGCGCCGCCCCATGCCGAGAACTGTTCCGGATCAGACCAGACGATCTTACCCTTCGTTGCGTCCCAGGCGATGAAGTTGCCCATGTTGGTATCGCCCTTCGGCGGATACATGGACAGGGTGGCGCCGACATAGGGCTGGCCCGCGGTGTAGGAGACGCGGAACGGCTCGTAGTCCATGCAGACATGGTTTGTGGGCACGTAGAACAGCCCGGTCTGCGGCGAGAAGGCGGAGGGTTGCTCATCCTTCGTGCCCAGTGCGGCGGGGCAGATGTTGGTGGTGTTGACGTCTTCACCGCCATGTTCGGTGGAGTATTGCGGAAGGACTTCCGGCCGGCCGTAGTCGGCGCTTTTCGGATCCATGTCGATCTTGGAGGCCCAGTTCACCGCCGGATCGTATTTCTTCGCGACCAGCAATGCGCCGGTGTCACGATCGAGTGTGTAGCCGAAGCCGTTACGATCGAAGTGCACCAGGAGGTGACGTTCCTTGCCGTCGATCTTCTGGTCGACAAGCACCATCTCGTTGACGCCATCATAGTCCCACTGGTCGTGCGGGGTCATCTGATAGAGCCACTTGACCGCGCCGGTGTCGGCATCGCGCGCCCAGATGGTCATCGAGTATTTGTTGTCGCCGGGACGCTGCTTGGGGTTCCAGGTGGACGGGTTGCCGGAACCGTAGAAGATGAGGTTGGTTTTCGGGTCGTACGACTTCCATCCCCAGGTATCGCCGCCGCCGATCTTCCACTCATCGCCTTTCCAGCTTGCTTCGCTGGAATTTGCGGGAATCGGTTTGCCCAGATCGGTCGTCTTGCCGGGGACGATCAGGGTGTCGCTGTCCGGGCCCATCGACCAGCCGCGCCAGACCTGCTTGCCGTCCTTCACGTCGTAGGCCGCGAACCAGCCGCGCACGCCGAATTCACCGCCCGACACGCCGACATAGACCTTGTCCTTGACGACGAGGGGCGCATCGGTGCCGGTGGCGCCCTTGGAGGGATCGTCGGTCTTGACCGACCAGACGACCTTGCCGGTCTTGGCGTCGAGGGCGACCAGTGTGGTGTCGGCCTGATGCAGGAAGATCTTGCCATCGCCGTAGGCGACGCCGCGGTTGACGGTATCGCAGCACATCACCGGAATGACGTTGGGATCTTGTTTCGGTTCATACTTCCACAGGATCTTGCCGTCGTGATCGAGGTCGAGGGCGAAGACGGTGTTGGGGAACGGTGCATTCAGATACATCACGTTGCCGATGACGAGGGGCTGGCCTTCGTGCCCACGCAGCACCCCGGTCGAGAAGGTCCATGCGACCTGGAGTTTGCCGACGTTCTTGGCAGTGATCTGATTCAGGCTGGAGAAGCGCTGGCCGCTCATGGTTCCGGCTGGTGTGGTCCAATCCTTGCCCGCTGCCGATGCCGCGGTCTGTGCCATGGACGTTGACGCCATCAGGACAGATGACAGAACCGCCCCTGCCATCAGCAATCCGTGACGCGATATTATTCTCATTCATTTTCCCCTTCGCCATTTGACGACCAATGGACGAGGCCAGGGGTTGCCTGCCACGCCAACCGGCGATCCTACCAGGAAGAGACTGCCGACAGCGTGTCACGACAGCGCTTGCGAGGAGGCCGGGGACGCCCGGCATGTTTGCTCCACCACGCACTGTCTTCGAGGTTTACCTGTCCTCCCGATTTACAGGTAGCCTAGAAGTCGGTTGCAAAAACCATAAAGCCGTCCTGGCGGGACAGCAACTGGTTTATTCGGGAAAGCCGGGTGATTTAATCGGGAAAGCCGTGCTACAGCGCCGGGCAAGATTGCGTGAGAAATGATGCAGTGCATCATGACTAATCGAACTCGGAACGAATGGTGCGTCCGCATGATTTCGTTGAATCGTCGATGGCGACATATGATCGCCGCGCCGATCGATTGTCGGTCATGGATCTGGGGTCATGGATCGGGGAAGGTATGACCGTGCGGGGAACGTTCGCAGTTGCAGCATGGGTTTTTGTCGTGATGGGTCTTGCCGGGGCGACCCTGGCGGGAAAGCCGGCGGTCGATGTGCCGGCTTTCTCGATCCAGAAGGTCGCGGACGGCGACTATGCGCATTTCGGACAGGTCGCCATGACTTCGGCGGCGAATGCCGGCGATATCGCCAATCTGGGGATCGTGGTCGGACGCGATGCCGTGGCGGTGATCGATACCGGCGGCAGTGTCGCGGTGGGCGAGGCGCTGCGGGCGGCGGTGGCAAAGCTGACCGGCAAGCCGGTGCGCTATGTCATCAACACGCACGAGCATCCGGATCATATCTTCGGCAATGCAGCCTTCGCCGGGTCGGGAGCGATTTTTGTCGGGCACCAGAATCTGCCCGAATCGATGCGGGCGCATGGTCCGTTCTACCTGCATTCGTTCCGCGACGTGCTGGGTGCGGCCGCGATCGCCAAGGTACGGCTGATCCCGCCGACCTTGCTGGTGAAGGACACGATGACGCTCGATCTTGGCGACCGGCGGTTGCTGCTGACGGCCTGGTATCCGCCGGCGCACACCGATTGCGACCTGACCGTGCTGGATGAACGGACGCATACCCTGTTCTCGGGCGACCTGGTGTTTCTGGATCACATTCCGGTCATCGACGGCAGCCTGAAGGGCTGGCTGGATGTGCTGCCGCGACTCGCGATGCTGCCGGCCGAACGGGTGGTGCCGGGGCATGGGCGCCGGGTCGGGGCGTGGCCGGGGGCGCTGGACGACGAGCGGCGCTATCTGCTGGCGGTGGAGGCGGATGCGCGCAAGTATATCGCCCTGGGCACGCCGATGGCGC
This sequence comes from Rhodopila sp., assembly GCA_036272115.1. Classification (GTDB taxonomy): domain Bacteria; phylum Pseudomonadota; class Alphaproteobacteria; order Acetobacterales; family Acetobacteraceae; genus Rhodopila. The sequence continues at coordinate 6,409 of DATAZJ010000103.1, forward strand.
AGGCGGTGCCGCTGATCGGCCAATCGGAACGGGGGCGCTGGCGGTTGTTCGATGACTATAATCCGCGCAATGCCACGGCGGCGTTCAGCGAATTGGAATGGGAGTGACCGCCGGCAGGACTGTCGCGACAGTACAACATATACTATACGGCAAGAACGAGCGGGCAGGAGGCGATATGCGGATGATCGAACGAACCGCCGCGTTGATGCAGCGGGCGCTGATTGGAAGACGGTTTGTTCTTGGCGGTTTGCCGGGGGCGTTGCTGCTGGCGCCGCGTGCGCGCGCCGGGGCGCCGGTCGACGCGGATCCGTGGCCCGCGCTGGTGCCGCAGATCTTCCCCAACCGGGTGCTGGAGGATGGCGCGAAGCTGCTGACGATCGACGCGCCCTATCGTGCCGAGGATGCCGCCGTGGTACCGGTGTCGCTGCGCACGACGCTGGCGGCCGACGACCCCAGGCATGTGCGCAAGATCACGCTGGTGATCGATGCCAATCCGTCACCAGTGGCGGCGGTGTTCACGCTGGCGCCGCAGGCCGGGATCGACAGTATCTCGACCCGTGTCCGCGTCGATGACTATACCAACGTGCATGCGGTGGCCGAACTCAGCGACGGCAAGCTTTATGTCGCCACGCGCTACGTCAAGGCGGCGGGCGGATGCTCGGCGCCGGCGCTGAAGCAGACGGCGGACGCCATCCCGATCGGGACGCTGCGGTTCCGCGAACTGCCGGCGCCCGATCCGGCGCAGCGGGAGGCACAGGTGATGGTGCGGCATCCCAACTACTCCGGGATGCAGATGGACCAGTTGACGCGGCTGTACATTCCCGCCGACTTCGTGGAGAAGCTGCGGGTCTGGCAGGGTGATCAGCTTCTGCTCACCGTGGAGGGCGGGATTTCGATCTCGGAAAATCCCGCTTTCCGGTTCAGTTTCAAGCCGACCGAGGCAAAGACGTTCCGCGTCGAGGGCGGCGACAGCGACGGCAGGCATTTCAGCGGCTCGTTTCCGGCGCAGGCGGCCGCCTGAAGGATCAGAAGCAACTGACGTCGGCTTCCGCCTGGGCTTCCTGGAAGTCGCGCAGCATGTTGTTGCTTTCGGTCACCCGGAATTCCTGCGCCAGGTAGCCGCCGCCCTCCTGGCGCATGCGAAGGATGGTTTCCGCCTTCTCATACTGGCTGTACGGCAGCGCCGCGGCGATGGTATCGATGGCGCAGGAGCAGTGGTCGAGCGCGTCCCTGGTTTCACCGTTGGTGGCCATGCAGGCAAACACGTATTCGGCGCGGGCCGCTGTCGGGTAGTCATTCACCGCGCCGGATTGGCTGGACGTCGCCGCGTTGGGCGATTGGGCCCAGGCGCCGAATCCGGCCAGCACGAATGTCATTGCGAGCACAGAAGTGCGTATCGTCATGGCGATTTTTCCTCCGCGGACGGGTTATACCAGCTTGGGCTGACATTGGCACAGCGGGCTTGTCATGCGTCGCCGGCGCCATGCCGGTTCTATGACCGAGCGCTTTGGCGTGCCGCTTGGGCGCTTCGCGATGACATTTTTATTCGGGGCGGGTCGGCCGCAGGCAGCCGAGGGTCGACCCGCAATGACAATTCGGCACCGGGCACGGGCTTCCGGTTCGGAATGAGAATTGCGGCACTTGCATTTCCCCGCCTTCCGTCTGACAGAGCATGATCGGGAGGAACGAATTTGCTCGGAATTGAAACGAAATCGGTGCCCGGGATCACGCGGCGGGCTTTGTTCGCGGCTGCATCGACCACCTTGGCGCTGCATCGGGCGCACGCCGCTGCCGCTGTGCCGGTGGTGCGGCTGGGGATCCTGCAGTTCGGCACCATCCAGTGGGTGGCCGACGTCATTCGCCGCCACGCGCTCGACCGCAAGCACGGGTTCGTCCTGGATACGGCGATGCTCGCCAACATCGATGCCGGCCGGGTGTCGCTGATGGCTGGCGCGAGCGATATCGTCGTGTCGGACTGGGTGTTCACCGCGGTGCAGCGCGCGACGGGGACCAAGCTGTGTTTCGCGCCGTTCTCCAGCTCATCGGGCGGAATCATGACTGGTGCGCAATCACCGATTCGTGGCCTGGCTGATCTGCGTGGCCGGAAACTGGGTGTCGTTGGCGGGCCGGTCGACAAATCGTGGCTGATCGTCCAGGCGGCCGGGCGCGCGACACGGAACATTGACCTGGCGACCGCCGCGACCGTGGTCTATGGGGCGCCACCGCTGCTCGGCGCCAAGCTGCGGCAGGGCGAGCTCGATGCCGTGCTGACGTTCTGGAACTTCGCGGCGCAGTTGGAGGCGTCGGGCTTCCGCCAGGCGGTGTCGGTGGCCCAATGCGCCGCCCCGCTGGGTATTTCGCCGCGCATCAGCCTGATCGGGTTCGTGTTCCATGAGGATTGGGCCAAGGCCAACCGTCCGGCGATCGACGGTTTTGTGGCCGCCGTGGGAGATGCCGAACGCCTGCTGGCGCAATCCGACGCCGAGTGGCTGACCATCCGGCCGTTGATGAATGCCGACAGCGATGCACTGTTCATGCGGCTGCGGGATCGCTTCCGCGAGGGGATCGCCCACGAGGACGCGGCCGGACAGACCAAGGCGGCGGAGAAGATGTTCTCGGTGCTGCATGCCACCGGCGGATCGCGGGCCACGGGGGGGATCGACGCGCTGCCGCCGGGGGTGTTCTGGCCGGCCGGGCATGAGGCGAGCTGACGGGCCGGCGATGGGTATCGCCGGACGCGACCGGCTGCTGTCCCTGGCCGGGTTTCTCGCGGTCTGGTGGATTGCCGCCAGGGTCGCCGCTTCGCCGACGATGCTGCCGTCACCGGTTGCCGTCGCGCTGTTCATCGGGCGCGAATGCGCCGACGGCGCGTTGCCCGCCGCGTTCGCCGCCACCCTGCTGCGTGTCGTCGTGGCGTTCGGGGTGGCGATGGTTGGCGGCACCGTCGTGGGCTACGTGGCGGGACGATCGGCGCGGGCGAATGCGTGGCTCGATCCGTGGGTGGTGATCGCGCTGAACCTGCCGGTGCTGGTGGTCATCGTGCTGGCCTATATCTGGGTGGGGCTGAACGATGCCGCCGCCGTGCTGGCCGTGGTCATCGCCAAGGCGCCGACCGTCGTGGTGACCGTGCGGGAGGGCGCCAGGGCGCTGGATCCCGGGTTGGCCGAAATGGCCGCCGCGTTCCGGCTGCCGCGCTGGCGGCGGTTGCGCCATGTCGTGCTGCCGCAATTGCTGCCGTATCTGGCGGCGGCCGGGCGGAGCGGGCTGTCGATCACCTGGAAGATCGTGCTGGTGGTGGAGTTGCTGGGGCGTCCGAATGGGGTGGGCTATGTGCTGAACCTGTACTTCCAGAACTTCAACGTTACCGGCATCCTGGCCTATGGGCTGACCTTCGCGGCGTTGATGCTGCTGGTCGAGGCGGTGCTGCTGCAGCCGCTGGAACGTCGCGCCAGCGGATGGCGATCCGATGTTTGAAGCGCGCATCGACCGGAAGGTGTTCGTGGCCGCCGACGGCACGCGCCGGCAGGTGCTGCGCGACATCCGCATTGCCATCGCCGGCGGTGAGGTCATCGCGCTGCTGGGTGCGTCCGGCATCGGCAAGAGCACCACGCTGCGCATCCTGCTGGGTCTGGATCAGGCGTTCGACGGCGATGTGCGGGGCCGCGACTGGCGGATTGGCGTGGTGTTCCAGGAGCCGAGGCTGCTGCCGTGGCTGACGGTGGCGGATAATCTGCGCCTGGTCGTAACGGATCGCATGCCGCGGCCGGATATCGAGGCGCTGCTGGCGATGGTCCGGCTGCCCGACGCCGGGGGGTTGTATCCGCGGCAGCTCTCGCTGGGCATGGCCCGCCGAGCGGCGCTGGCTCGGGCGCTGGCGGTGTCGCCGGAGCTGCTGGTGCTGGATGAGCCGTTTGCCTCGCTGGACCCGCAGTTGGCGGGGGCGCTGGCGGACGTGGTGGGGCGGTGGACGCGCGACACCGGGGCGGCGGTGCTGGTGGCGACGCACGATCTGACTCAGGCGCTGCAGCTTGCGTCTCGGGTGCTGGTGCTGGCCGGGACGCCGGCGACGCTGGCGGCGGATGTGGCGGTGCCGGCGGGGCGCGATGTGGCGGCGTTGCGGGTTCGGCTGGCGGGTGAGTTTCCGTTCTTCACGGCGGGGGATGAGGGGTTTTGAGGCGGATTGGCGGGTGGTGGTCGTGGGTTCTGTTTTTTCAGGCGGATTAGCGGGATGAAGCGGGATTTCTTTGCGATCGGGCCTGGGCGGTGATGCGGCTTGTTTCGCTTTGGGGCGGGCGAAGTTGTTATGTTGTCATAATGGTTTGTTCGGTCACATCCCTTATTCATCCGCGTTGAGAGCTGGCACGATGTCCGTGATGAAGCCTGACCGGGGGGGTTGTTTTTGCCTTTCGGTTCCGGTTTGTCCGGATTAGGCTGGCGGCGAAAACACTATGGGGGAAATGCCGATGCCGCGCACCGTCTGGTTGCCGGTGATTCTTGGCGTTGCCGTGACATGCGGCGGCTTTCGCGCCTTGGCGGCGGATCGGTTTTTTCTCTATAACCTGACGGCGTCGACGACGTTCACCGGCGTTTATCTGGCGCCGGCCGGGTCGGGGCACTGGGGCGATAACCAGGCGCTCAACGACAAGGACAAGGAAGTCGATTCGTCGGAGCGATTGCAGATCAAGGATATCGAACGCGGGCGATTCGACGTCAAGGTCGTTGACAAGGCGGGCCGAACTTGCATCAAGCGTGACATCGACCTCGGTAAGGACACCACATTCGATATCAGGGACAGCGATCTGAAGGATTGCCATTGAAGCAGCAAGCCGGGGCAACGGCATCAGCGAGAAGGGAGAACAGCGTGATTGTATCGGTCATGTATCAGGTTGGGTCGGGTCACAAATTCGATCTGGATTATTATATGAAAACGCATGTGCCGCTGGTTGGCCGGCTTTGGGGGCCGGCGGGGCTGAAGGGTGCGCAGGTGTTGCAGGGAACCGGTTCACCCAGCGGTGATCCGGCGATGTTCCACATTATCGCATTGCTGGATTTTGAATCGCTGGACGCGTTCAAGGCCGCTGCCGCAGCGCATGGCAAGGAAGTGCTTGGCGATATCCCGAATTTCACCGATGTGCAGCCGGTGATTCAGTTCAACGACCGGCTGGCCTGAGGTCGAACCGAAACCGGGGGCGCACAATAGGAATGCGCGCCCGGCGCCGGCGGTTATTGGGTGCGGGAGCCGTCTGCCTTGTAGGTCTTCAGGAATGCGATCACGTCCTTGACCTTCGCCGGATCCTTGATGCCGGGGAAGATCATCTTGGTTCCCTTCACCACCTGCTGCGGGTTGGCGAGATACTTCTGCAAGGTCGCCTCATCCCAGGTAAGACCGGACGTCTTGTTGGCGGTTGAGTAGTCGTAGCCGGGGTAGGTTCCGGCCGGCCGGCCGACAACGCCGTTCAGGACCGGACCGACGAAATTCTTCGCGTTCGGGCCAATCTGATGGCAGGCGCGACAGACGACGAACGTCTTTTCGCCCGCCGCCACATCCTGTGCGACCGCTCGGACGGAAACCGCGCAGCCAAGCGCGACGATAATCATACCCCAACGCGACACGAAACCTCCCACCGTTCTCTCAGGAACGTTGCCATATAAAACCGAGGATGATCGGCTTTTTCGTGGGTGATAGTTTCCCGAAGCGTCCGGTGGGTGTCAATCGCCGGGTTGGGTGGGATTTTTGTGCGGAGGCAGGGGGTGCGGGATCAGAGATTCTCGCGTTCCTGGCCCGGCCAGGCGCAGCGATAGGAGGCGATTCGATCGTCGGGGTGCTCGCCGGCCCATTGAGCGAGGTAAGGCTGCGCCTGCATCATGCAGCTTTTCAGGGAGCCGTTCGATTCGAAACTGAAGTGCTTTTCGGAGCACGCATTCGGATTGAGCAGGGAGCAAACCATCACGATGAGCTCGACGATGTTCATGGCAACCTCCGCGGTTTCGGGCCGATCGATGCCGGCGAGCAAGGATGTTGCCGAGCCGGGCGTGAGCGAATGACCATTATTTAAGATATTGTAGCCACCATGTGATCTTAAAGGGTCGCGCGTTGCGGGCGACGGAGTGTGGATACTGTCCGTGGCGTCCGGACTGGTAAGAATGGCGTTATCCGGGTGCTGGGGAGAGAACAGGGGTCATGACATCGGTTCTGAGGGTGGCTGCGGCCGTGCTGGGTGGGTTGCTGCTGGCCGCCCCCGCCGCGCGCGCGGATGCGCCTCGGACGGCCGTGTTCGGCTTCGAGCTGGACGATACCAGCTTGCAAGGGTCGATGCAGGGGGCCGACAAGGCGGACCAGGTTCGGTTGCAGCGGCTCGACGGGCAATTGCGGGCGGCATTGGCGCAATCGTCGCGGTTCGACGTGGTTGCGGTCGCCACCGATCCGTCGGCACCGTCCTGGTGGACGTGCGACGGGTGCGAGGTGGATGCCGCGCGGAAGGCCGGTGCCGCGTATTCGGTGGTCGGGTGGGTGCAGAAGGTTTCCAACCTGATCCTGAACATCAACATCGTTGTGCGGGACGTAAAGACGGGCAAGCGGGTGGCGGCGGGCAGCGTGGATATTCGGGGTGATACCGACGAGTCCTGGTCGCGCGGCCTGTCCTTTCTTGTACGTAACCGTATCCTGAACGGCGGCTGGTAGCGGTTGTACGGAGAGGGCGGCGGACGATCCAGTGCGGCGGCCGCGTTCATACCACCTTTCCTGCCGGCGGAAGATGCGCTAACATCTTGGGCGCTGGGAGCTGTCGCCCCCAGAGTCTTTGATTTCTCGAAAGAAAAAGATAGGAGACGACCCATGGCATGGACTCGCCCGACACTACGTGAAATCTGCCTCGGCATGGAAATCAACGGGTACTTTACCGCCCGCATCTGATGACGCGGCTGTTTTGATCAAGCAAAACTGGCAACCTAAGCCGGTTGCCGTCGTGCTTGGGTCGGCTGCAGGAGGGGGTTTTCCACAATGGAATTGTGGATGCCGCCAATGCAGTCTGGCCCGCACGGGCGATTCGCGTGTGCGGGCCGCGACCCAGGCGAGCGTCGCGGTCACCGGGGACGGCGAAAACTGGCTGCTGGTCGGTGCATCACCGGACCTGCGGCAGCAAATATCGCAAACACCTCAGCTTTGGCCGCGCTCCGCGGGGCGTGATTCACCGATCACGAGCGTGTTACTGATCGGCGGCGACATCGATGCGATCGCCGGGTTGCTGGTGCTGCGGGAACGGCAGCCATTCACGGTCTATGCGCCGGCCGAATTGCTGGACCTGCTGGCGGCCAACCGGGTGTTCGACGTGCTGGACCCGGCGGTGGTGCGGCGGGTGGCGGTCAGACCCGGGGAACCGTTCGAGTGCGCCGGCGGCATGACGGTGACGCTGCTGTCGATGCCGGGGAAGGTGCCGTTGTTCCTGGAGGGGGACCGGAACGCTGTCGAGCCGGAATCGGCGCCGGGTTACGCCGCCCTGGTGCGGGCCGGTGGGCGTCGCGTGATCGTGGCGCCGGCTTGTGCCGACATCACCGATTCGGTGCGGGGGCAACTTCGGCAGGCGGATGTGCTGTTCTTCGATGGCACGTTGTTCACCGATGACGAAATGATCGCCGCGGGGCTGGGCGGCAAGACCGGGCGGCGGATGGGGCACACGCCGATCAGCGGTTCGGATGGCACATTGGCGAGGCTTGCCGATCTGCCCGGGCGGCGTATCTTCCTGCACATCAATAATACCAATCCGATTCTGGTGCGGGATTCTCCGGAACGCCGGGAAGCCGAAGCCGCCGGGTTCGAGGTCGGTTACGATGGGATGGAAATCGAACTATGAGCTCGGTTCTGACGGCCAGTGAACTGGAAGCGCGGCTGCGTGAGATTGGTGCGAAACGGTACCATATCCTGCATCCGTTCCACCGGATGCTGCACACCGGCAAGTGCAGCAAGGGGCAGGTGCAGGCGTGGGCGTTGAACCGGTACTACTATCAGGCGATGATTCCGCTGAAGGATGGTTCGCTGATCGGGCGGTGTGAGGATCAGGCGTTGCGGCGCGAATGGCGCAAGCGGCTGGAGGATCATGACGGGGACGAAACGCGTCCGGGTGGGATCGAGCGCTGGCTGAAGCTGACGGATGGGCTTGGGCTGGACCGGAATGATGTGATGTCCACGCGGCTGCTGTTGCCGGCGACCCGGTTCGCGGTGCAGGCCTATGTGCATTACGTGCGCGAGCGCAGCATGCTGGAGGCGGTGGCGTCCTGCCTGACGGAATTGTTCTCGCCACAGATCATCACCGAACGCATGAGCGGGATGCTGGCGAATTACGATTACGTAACGGCGGAGATTTTGTCGTATTTCGACAAGCGGCCGCCTCAGGCGGAGCGGGATGCGACGTTTGCGCTGGATTACGTCAAGCAGCATGCGGTGACCGCCGAGCAGCAGCAGGCGGTGATGGATACGCTGATTTTCAAATGCGATGTGCTTTGGAGCATGATGGATGCGCTGCACCATGCTTATGTGACGCCTCGGCTGATCCCGCCGGGGGCGTTTGTGCCGCGAGAATCCGATGGCTGAGGGCGGGTTGCCGGAGCGGCCGCGGTTGGCGCCGGGTGTGCGGTTGCATTTCGATGCGACGCGCAATGCATGGGTGCTGCTGTCGCCGGAACGGGTGATCGAGGCCGAGGGGCCGGCGCACGAAATCCTGCGGCGGTGTGATGGGTCCCGGACGTTTGGCGAGATCGTGGATGAGCTGGCGGTGGTGTTTGCCGCCGATCGGGCGTTGATCGAGGGCGATGTCGCCGACATGTTGCGCGACATGATTGCGAAACGATTGCTGGTGGGATGAGCCGTATTCCCGCGCCGCTGGGTCTGTTGGCCGAACTGACGCATCGGTGCCCGTTGGCGTGCCCGTATTGCTCCAACCCGCTGGCGTTGGAGCACCGGGCTGGCGAGCTGGATACGGCGACGTGGGCCAGGGTGTTCCGTGAGGCGGCGGCGTTGGGTGTGCTGCAGGTGCATTTGTCGGGGGGCGAGCCGGCGTCTCGGCGCGATCTGGTGGAGATTACCGCGGCTGCCAGCCAGGCGGGGCTGTATACCAATCTGATTACCTCGGCGATCGGGTTGGATCGGGACCGGTTGGGGGTTTTGCAGGCGGCTGGGCTGGATCATGTGCAGTTGTCGGTGCAGGACATCGAGCCGGAGTCGGCGGACCGGATCGCGGGGTATCGGGGCGGGCATGCGCGGAAGCGGGCGTTTGCGGCATGGGTTGTGGAGCTGGGGTTGCCGCTGACGGTCAATGCGGTGGTGCATCGCGCGAATATCGGGAGCCTGTCGGCGCTGGTGGATTATGCCGTTTCGCTGGGGGCTGGGCGGGTGGAGATCGCGCATGCGCAGTATTACGGCTGGGCGTTGCGCAATCGGGACGCGCTGATGCCGACCCGGGCACAGACCGAGCTTGCGATGCGTGAGATGGAGGGAATCAACGCGCGGCATGCGGGGCGGGTGCTGATCGATCTGGTGGTGCCGGATTATTACGCCAGCCGGCCGAAGCCGTGCATGGGCGGGTGGGGTTTGCGGTCGTTGAATGTGACTCCGTCCGGGGTGGTGCTGCCGTGCCATGCGGCGCAGACGATCCCGGGGCTGGAATTCTGGTCGGTGCGGGATCATGCGCTGGCGGATATCTGGCAGGAGGCTCCGGCGTTTCAGGCGTTCCGGGGGACGGAGTGGATGAAGGAGCCTTGCCGGTCCTGCGAATTTCGGGAGCGGGATTTTGGCGGGTGCCGGTGCCAGGCGCTGGCGATTGCAGGCGATGCCGCTGCGACGGATCCGAGTTGCGATCTTTCGCCGTTTCATTCGCGGCTGCTGGCCGTGGCTGAAGAGGCGGCGGGAGTGGTGGAGACGCGGTATGTTTATCGTGGGCGGGCGGAAGCGGGTTCTGTCGTTCGCTGACTTTCTGTCGCTTTGTGGGCCGGTGAATGTCGGTGGTCGCGGTTATTTTTGTTCTGGCCCAAGGCGTGGATGGCGGGCCTGCGCCCGCCATGACGGATGGGGTGGGGACTGTGCCTGCCACGACCGGGGTGGGGCGGGTGGTCGGCGTGGGTAGGCTTCATTTCTTTCCCGGTAAGTCTATTCCTGTGAGTTGTTCCCAAACCCGGATCACGAACGAATCGTCTTTCAGGCCTTGGCCATTCGCGGCCGCGGCGAGGAATAGCTGATGCGCGGCGGCGGCCATCGGCAGGGGGAAGGTTAAGGAGCGAGCCTGGTCCAGGACGATTCCCAGGTCCTTGACGAAGATGTTGACGGCGGAGGATGGGGTGTCGTCGCCGGCCAGGATGTGTGGGACACGATTTTGCCACATCCAGGAACTGCCGGCGGATTCCGAAATGACTTTGTAGAGCGTTTCCGGGTCGGCGCCGGCGCGGATTCCCAATGCCAGGGCCTCGGCGGCGGTGGCGATATGCACGCCGGCCAGTAATTGGTTGACCATTTTCACCGTGCTGCCGACGCCGATTTCGTTGCCCAGGCGCCAGACCTTGGTGGAGATCGCTTCCAGGATGGGTGCGGCCTTGGCGAAGGCCGCGTCGGGGCCGGAGCCCATGACGGTCATGGTCCCTGCCCTGGCGCCGACCGATCCGCCGGAGACGGGACTGTCGATCATCAGGAAGCCGGCATCCTCGATCTGTTTGCCCAGGGACTTTGCGGCGGCGGGGGCGACGGTGGCGCAGCACAGGATGACGGCGCCTTTTTCCATGCGCGCCAGGCAGCCGTTTTCGCCGAAGAGGACTTGTTCGGTTTGTGCGGCGTTGATGACGAAGACGACGACGGCTTGCAGGTCCGTGGGCAGGGCGTCAGGGGCGTTCACGACCTTGCCGCCCTTGGCGGCGAAGGCAGTTCGAACGTCCTCCCGCAGTTCGCAGCCGGTTACGTCGTGGCCCTTGTGCAGCAGGTTCAGGGCGGCACCCATGCCCATGTTTCCCAGACCGATGACGCCAACTTTCATAACCAATGCCTCCAAGGAACGAATTTTGTCAGATGAAACGGGCGGTCGGGTCGAAGCCGAGGAAATACTGGCCGCAGACCTCGATGTGGCCGGTGCGGGCCTGCACCTGCTGGGCGGCGGCGTGGATGTCGCGGATTTTCCGGTCGAACGGACTGCGGGCGAAAATCGCGGCGGCGCCAGCTTCGTGATAGGCAAATTCTGCAACTTCCT